>NZ_JCBCUY010000038.1:0-52714 GCF_059862705.1 Pseudomonas sp. MF08817 | reverse complement strand
TGACCGTCGAGGCGGTCAGTCGCGTGGTAACGAAGATCAATTTACGCCCGCGAAAACGCCTGGGCTGGAAGACGCCGTACGAAGTTTATGCAGGGGTGAGCGTTGCACTTATGTGTTGAATTCAGGCTTTATTAAGTTCCATCTCGAGTTCCTCATCATCACGGAAGTTTATTGTTCAACATCACGGGGCAAATCTTCGAGGCGAGAGCGTTCCGCCGCCAAAGTGGCGGCAGCCTCTCGTTATTAGGGATAAGCGGAAGTTACGCTGGCCAAGCCATAGTTCTTGAGGGAAAAGCGCCGGGCATTGATATTCATGAACGGTTGTATCAGCGGGCCGATCACCAACAAGAACGCAATAGTGCCCACACCAAAGGGCCCGCCCAATAACCAACCCGTAGAAAAGATGCTAATTTCGATAATCATCTTGGCCTTGGTAAAGGACCAGCGCCATTTAGCGACCATGGTCAACACCACCAGGTCCATGATGCGTATACCGATACCGCTCATGATTATCAGCGCCGACGCATAGGCACATAACACCAGCCCCACCGCCAGCATCGCGTATTCACTCATGCGCACCGTAAGGTATTCCCCCAGGCCCAGGAACGACCACAGGTCGATCAACAGGCCCGTCAGGGTGGTGGTGATGAAGGGGCTGATGGGCGGGTACTTCCTGTTCCAGAGCATCCACCACGTCAGGAAAAACAATGACACCAAGGCCGAACAGGCGCCCATGCCAAGTTTGACAAGTTGGTCGATAGAGATAATCAGAACATCCAACGGGTCAGTACCCAACTGACTGACAATAAATAACTTCGCGCCCAGCGAGAAAATAGCCACACCGGCCAGATACATCAAAAACTGGTCAGCCTTGAAATGTCGCAAGCTATGAACTTGCAGCCTTATATAGTCGGAAAACAGCGGATAGGTATTTTTTTTGCGTGACGATTTATCATATTCCATACAAGCACCATCCTTGGCGGAGAATAATAAATTAAGCAGCGTGCAACGCAAGAGTGTTTAAACTATGGGATAGCCGGTTTGACTTCTATTTTTTTTGCCCGGACTAAAAATAGACTAGCACTTGATTTTATTTTGCTGCATTATTTTTTAACGAAAAATCGGCTATTTTCATTAAAAACTATAGTTTTTTCGGGAGAACCTTACATGGACCGTATAGACATAAAAATCCTCACCATGGTGCAAGAGTCCGGGCGTATTTCCATCACCGAGCTGTCCAAACACGCCGGCCTTTCCATCCCCGCCACCACCGACCGCTTGCGCAAGCTTGAAGACGCGGGCGTCATCAAGGGCTACAGCGCCCAGGTCGACCCCACCAAACTGGGCTTTGGCATTTCCGCCGTGGTGGGCATGACCACTTTCAAGCCCGCCAAAGCCAAACTGATCGCCACCCTCAACGACATCCCCGAGGTGGTCGAGTGCCTGCATGTCACCGGTAACGATTCCTACCTGATCCGCATCTACGCCAAGTCGATGGCCGACATCGAAGAGATCATCGCCAAGATCAATGCCTACGGCGAAACCCGCACCAGCATCGTGCTGTCGGTGCCTATCGAGCGCCGCAAGCTGGTGCCCTGACCCGCCGCCGGGCCGGGTTTATAGCGCCACGGACCGACGAAAGTTTTGAACTATCCTGTGGGGCTATAGGAGCCGGCCATTTCACGGCCGGCCGGCATGGAGAGCGAAAATGGGCAATGCACCCTCCACCGGACCGGCCCCGGGCCGGCCCGAAGAATTGGACCAGACCACGTTGCATACCCTGATGGACCTGGTCAGTGACGGGATCTGGGATTGGAACGCCAACACCGGCTACGTGTACCGCAACCCCGGGTGGTACGAGATGCTCGGCTACGCGCCCCACGCCCTGGAAAACACGGTGCTGACCTGGGAAAGCGTGATCCACCCAGACGACTACCCCCGCGTCATGGCCCATTTCGACGACTACCTGCACCAGCGCACCCCGCGTTATCGCATCGAGTACCGCTGCCGCACCCGCGAGGGTGATTACCTCTGGATCGAAGACCGCGGCCATGTGGTGGCGCGCAACGCCGATGGTTCAGTGGCGCGCATGATCGGCGCGCACCGCAATATCGAAGACCGCAAACGCCAACTCGCCCAACTGGAACTGCGCAATCAATCCCTGGAAACCCTGGTCGAGGAGCGCACCCGTGAGCTGTCGCAGGTCAACCAGCAGTTGCAGGCGCAGCTGGAACAGAACCGCCGATTGGCCGAAAGCGACGCCCTGACTTCAATCGCCAACCGCTATCGCCTGGAAAAAGTCCTGCAGCAGGAATGCGAGCGCGCCCAGCGTTTTCGCCAGCCGTTGGCCCTGATAACCATGGACGTGGACGACTTCAAACCGATCAACGACCAACACGGCCATGCCCTCGGCGACGCGGCGCTGATCCGCGTGGTGCAAAGCATCCAGGGCTGCGTGCGCGACACCGATCTGCTGGCGCGCTGGGGCGGCGATGAGTTCATGGTGGTTTTGCCCGGCACGGGCTTGGACGCGGCGATGGCCATGGCGCAGACCATCCGCCACGCCTTGCTGGCCTTGCCCGCCATGGGGGATTTCAAAGTGACCTTGAGTTTCGGCGTGGTCGAGCGCCGCGAAGGTGAACAGCAGGCCGACCTGGTGGGCCGCGCCGACCAGGCGTTGTATCGCTCCAAGGCGGCGGGCAAAAACATGATCTCGGATTGACCCGCCCGCCCACGGCGCCGCTGACACCCAGGGAGATGGAAGTCCTGCGGCTAATCGGCCAGGGGCTCGATTGCCGGGCGATTGCCCGGCATCTGCACATCAGCCCCCTGACCGCGCGCAAACACCGCAGCAACATCATGGCCAAGTACGGCCTGCACCATGTCGCCCAACTCAACGCCCTCGCCGTAGAACGGGATTTTCGTCGAGCGTGTGGCTGAGGCCGTCACCCCAAGCCCGCGCCACCCAGGGCTTTCGCGCCGCGAGCGGGAAGTCGCCCTGCACATCTGCCAAGGCCTGACCAGCAAGGAAATCGGCCAGTTGCTCGGCATCAGCGACCTCACCGTGCGCAAACACCGCGAGAACCTCTACCGCAAACTGGCCATCAGCAGCATCGGGCAGCTTGTTCTCTACTGCCTACAACAAAAATGGATTTATCCCGCAACAAACTGAAATTCCTCCTACGCCATCGGTGGTATTGCCGCTGCTACGGGCGACCTCCAATGATGGTCGGGCAAAACCCTCGGGCAGTTTGCACGAGCCCCCCGCTCCCCAACACGGAGACAAGGAATGTCACGGCAACCCCTCTGCATCCCGCATAAAAAACGCTTAACCCTCCTGACCGCCCGGGAGGTGCCTGATGCCTGACGCCCCCCTCGACATCCTGCTGGTGGACGACCATCGGCTGTTTCGCCAAGGCCTGGCCGTGCTGCTGGGCCGCGAGCCTGACATGCAGGTCACGGGCCTGGCCGCCAATGGCCTGGAAGCCCTGGCGCTGCTGGCCCAGGCCCAGCCCGGCCTGGTCATCCTCGACCTGGAAATGCCCCTGCTCAACGGCATCGACACCCTTCTGCGCGCCCACCAACGCCACCCCGGGCTGCGTTTTTTGTGCGTCTCGGCCCACCGCGAGCAGTGGCGTATCAGCGCCGCGTTGGACGCCGGCGCCCTGGGCTACCTGCTCAAGGATTGCGCTGTCGAAGAACTGGTCAAAGCCGTGCGCACCGTGGCCCAGGGCCGCGCCTACCTGTCGCCGGAGATTGCCACTGAAATGGTCCTCAGCCAGCGCTTGGCCAAGGCCCAGCAAGGTGCCGCACCCGGGGCCAACCTCAGCCCCCGGGAGCGGCAAATCCTCCAATTGCTGGTCGAAGGCCTCACCACCCGCGCGATTGCCGAACGCATGCACATCAGCAGCAAAACCGTAAGCACCCACCGCGAACACATCATGAGCAAGCTTGAAATCAAGGGCATCGCCCAACTGACGCGTTTTGCCCTGCGCGAGGGCTGGCTGTGAGGCGTACAGCCCTGGGCATTTGTACCGAGGCGCGAATCAGGCTTTTGGCGGCGCCGAATCAGCATTGCCCACGCTGTCAGCGCTGCGGGAAAAACCCAGCATAGGTTCCAGGCGAGCAATCGCCTTCGGAGGTCGCGGCGGGTGCCGCGATGCTCGGTTCTTCCATCCGATCTGGAGCACTACAAAATGGCTGACGTAGACACGCAAGACCTGTGGGCAAAATGGCTGGGCGCGGTTCAGGCAGCAGCACTGCCGGCCGGCCTGGGCGAGGGGCAGCGCTTCAGCGCCGGCTCCACCACCCTGAACGTGGACCTGGGCAACGCCGACCCCACCATCCAGAACTACTACATCCATGGCCTGGGCGATGTGGTGCCGGCCAACAGCCCGTCTTATTCGGCCGGTAGCAGCCTGGTGTCGGCCTACGCTGCGTTTCTGGATTGGATCGACCCGGGCGCCAAGGTCAACCCCAACCTGGACAGCCAGGTCAACCTCGCGACCACCAAGCTCAACAATGCGCAAAAGGCCTTCAACGCCATCCTGATGCAGGCCATTACCGCCTATAACGCTGCCAAAGGGGTCATGCCCGATCTGCCTGCGTTCAAGGACTGGCTGCCGACCAACTACCCCAGCTACCTGACCGCCAACAACGACTTGATAGGTGCCTCCGGTGCCTACGAACAGTTGATGATTCAGGTCTACGGCCCCAACTACGCCTCGCTGCAAAACGCACGCACCAACGTGGGGTACAACTACGCCCAGAACGTACTGACCCAGAACAAATTCAACATGGCGGTGACCTCCGGCAGCGTCTCCCCGCCCGGCAGCCAGCCCGTGGTGATTGGCGGCGATACGCCTGCGGCCCCCTCCGCCCTGGTTTCTTCGTTCTTGCCCGCTTATAGCCTGCAAGCTTTCGGTAGCAAATACCCTGAGTGGCAAGCCGCCAGTGTCGCGGGCCAGAACGATGCCGGCGCCTCCATCAGCATCACCTCCAGCACCGAGGACTACAGCCTGGACAAATCCGGCTGGAGCGCTTCGGCCAAGGCGACGCTCTTCGGCGACTTCTTCAACTTCTCCCTGGGCGGCTCCACCAGCGGCGGCAAAACCAGCATCAACACCAGCAGCAGCGACTTCTCGCTGACCGTGGATTTCACCGGTTTCGGCAGCTTTCCGATTGCCCCCGGCGCCTGGTGGAACAGTGCCCTGGTGGCGTTGAACACCACCAAGCTCAAGCCTGGCGCACCGGACTTCTTCGGCGATGACGGCGCGCTGTCGGGCCTGGCCACCCAGGTGGTGGTCGGGTTCGAGCCCACCGTGACCCTGAAAATGAGCGCCAGCGACTACAGCAACGTCAAGAGCACCTGGCAGGCCCAGGCCACCACCTCCATCGGTATCGGCCCGTTCCGCCTCGGCAAACTCTCAGGCTCGGCCAACGGCACCAAGCAGGACATCCACTACGACGATGCCACTGCCTCGGTCACCATCGGCCCGGTCAAGAGCACCCTGCCGGTGCTGCTGGGTGTAGTCAGCCAGCGGCTCGGCGGTAGCCAGGATACCGGCGGCGACGACGAGTAAGCCCTCCCCCGATTCGCCTCTCGCACACGCGGGGGGCGAACCGCTCCAGGCCACCGCACAGGGAGTACGGACCGTGGCAAACGACCCTTCGATATGGCAGTTGTATGGGCAGACGCTGGCCGGTTGGGCCGACGTGGCGAGCACCTCAGTGCTGTCGCTGGCCGGCATCAACACCTTCAGTGACTTGGGCAGCGCCGACATCGGCCGCTGCAACTGGAGCATCTACCAACTGGGCAACGCCCTCCCCGCCCCTACCGGCAGCTACTCGCCCCACGGCGACTGGTTCGGCGCCTACTGGCTTTACCTCAGCTACCTGCTGCAGGCCGCACCTGCACCTGCCGCTACCACGCCACTGAGCAACCGGCCCGCCGCACTGCCACCCGCGGCCCCCGATTTCCAGCGCTATCGGCAATTGCTGATGGCCTTGCGCAACCCGCCGTCCGCCACACTACGGGCCGCCAGAACGCCCTCACCTGCCAGCGCCCTGGCGCAAGCCCATCAAGACTTGACCCAAAGCCTGGCCAGCACCGCGCCGCAGGTTGTCGGCGCCCTCAACCTCTGCTGGCTGGCGTCACAGCAAGACCCCACCTCGCTGAACATGCCAGTCAGCATCGCCACCGGCACCGCCCGCTGCCCCACGTTCAGCCTGGCGCAATGGGCCCAGGCGTGGAAAACCTGGAACGCCCCACCGCTGCTGCGCGCCAGCCCGGCCCGCGTGCTGCTGACCGGCGCCACCGTGCCGCTGGCGCCGATTGCCAGCGGCAACCTGCGCGCCCAACCACCGGGCGGCTGGCCCGCATTCATTGGCCTGAGCATCGCCACCCCAGCGCAACCGGCGCTACGCGGCTTGGCAAGCAACGCGAGCACAGCGGGCACCTCGGTGAGCCTGAGCATGGCCCTGGCGCAATTCGGCAGCTTCGCCCTCACCCCCGGCGGGTGGTTCAACCCCGCGTTCCTCGACGCCAGCCACTACAGCGCGCCGAGCGACGCCCCCGATTTTTTCAGCGCCAACGGTGCCCTCGGCCTGTTGCCCAGCCATGCCTTGGTGGGCCTTGGCCCGCAACTGACCCTGCGCGCCAGCAACCCGGCCCAAGCCGAACAACTGGCCGACACCGTCACCCGCATCGGCCCCTTCAGCGTCCAGGCCAGCACCACCGTGCAACTGCCACCCGACGCCAGCGGCAGCAGCGGGCAAGTGGACATCCACTTCGACGCCCAGGACTCCAACGTGCCCGTGCTGCTGGGCGTCGTCAGCCAACCGGCGCGGCCAACCACGATTCCATCCACCGATAAGCAAGGAGGGCTGCGATGAATATCACAGATGAACGTTGAGGCGCGGCTGCAAGTAAATAAGTGCAACTTTAAACTCAATAAGCGAGGGGCAAGATCATGCCTACCTATAACCAGCAAAAGTTCACCAACCAAGCCACCCAAGTAGTGCAGCAGGTTTACTGGAACGACAAACTCAAGTTTGCCGGCTCCCCTGAAGTGACCATCGCCAACTGGCTCAACGCGCAATATGGCGGCGTGTGGAAGAAAGAAGGTTCCCGGCGAACCCATCTGCAAAGCGGTGATGAAAGTGCTGTGCTGTACAAACCATGACGCTATCGCGCAGGGCGCCTATGGCGCCCTCGCTTAATCAACTTTACGAACTCACCAACGAGACAAAGCCATGGGTAAGTATTGTGTGGAAAAGTTTGAAAACATGGGCACCGGCAAAGAAGTAAAGGTGTATTGGGAGTGCAATAAACATGTGCATAACGCGGCCATGATAACGTCCGTCAAGATCTGGCTGGCGACGCAGTACCCCTTGGAGATAGGGTTATGGAACGTCCGCGCCAATAGCTACAGATCAAACCAACCAGAGCCTGACGAGTCCAAGAACACGATCAAGTACGGTTGACCCGAAAAAAACGAGGAGGCCTTGGGCCTCCTCGTTCTTCACAGCGGCATTACCCATTCACATGGGCCGCAGCGCTTTGTGCGGCCTTAGTACCGCGCATCCACCGGTTTGCCGCCCTTAGGCCAATCCTTGACCTTGTCCGGGAAGTCCGGGCGCGGTTGGTGGGAGAAGTACTCGGCCACGTCTACCGCTTCCTGGTCCGACAAGCCGCCCTGGCCCAACGGGAATTTTTCGTGGAAGCCAATGGGCATGTTGCGTTTGACGAAGGCCGCAGCCGTGTAGGTGCGGGCCATGCCGGCGCCGATATTGAACGACTCGTCGCCCCACAGCGGTGGGTAGATGAGGGTGCCGTCTTCGCGTTTGAGGCCTTGGCCGTCGTCGCCGTGGCACACCGCGCATTGCTTGGCGTACACCACCTTGCCGTTTTGCGGGTCGGGCTTGATGTTGGGGTCGATCTTACCCACGCCGCGCCCGGCGACTTTGTCTTCGGGTTTGGTCTCGCGCTTCATCCAGTCGAAGTAGGCGACCATCGCCTGCATGTCGGCCGATTGCACCGGCAACGGCTTGCCGTGCATGGAGCGGCGGAAGCAGCCGTTGATGCGTTCTTCCAAGGTCACTTCCTTGCCGGCGCGCGGCGCGTAGCCCGGGAAGAACGCCGACACGCCGACAAACGGCGAGCCATCGGCCACGGTGCCGGCGTTGAGGTGGCAACTGGTGCAGTTCAAGGAGTTGCCGACGTTATCCGGCAGCAGTTCCTTGGTTTGCAGGTGCAAGCGCATGCCGCGTACCACTTGCTCGGCGTTGGGCGCCGAGAGCAGGTCGGCCAGGCGCGGGGTCTCGAAGGCCGAAGAATCGGTGTTCTTCGGGTTGAGGTTGGCGCGCATCTTCTTCACCTGGGCGGCGCTGATGGCCGAGCCGGTGTTGCCCCAACTGCTGCGCACGAAGCTGAGGATTTCGGCGATTTCCTGGTCCGACAGGCGCGCGAACCCGGGCATGGTGTAGACCCGTGGGTGGGCCACAGTCTCGGCGGTCTGCCACCCGGTGAGGGTGATGTGCAACAGCGAGGTGGGGTTGGCCGAGGAAATGCTCGGGTTGCCGGCCAGGGCCGGGAACATGGCTTTCACGCCGCCGCCGTCGGGGCGGTGGCAGTCACCGCAGAACTGCGTATAGGCCAGGCCGCCACGGCTGGTGAACTGGTTGTCCGGGGCCTTGGCCGGTTGCAGCGGCACGCTCGGCATCGGCAGGTCGTCCTTGCCCGGTGGCAGCGCCTTGAGGTAGGTGGCCACGGCGGTGAGGTCGGCGTCGGTGAAGTGCTGGGAACTGTGCTGGATCACATCGGCCATGTTGCCCGAGACGGTGGCAAAGCGGTTTTGCCCGGTCTTGAGCAACTGCACGGTGTCTTCCACGGTCCACAGGCCACGCAGGCTCAAGGCCCGCCAGTGTTCCACGGTCTCGCCGGCCAGGTAGTGCTTGCCGCTGCTGCCGGCGTCGCTCATGGCTTTTTCCTGGAACGCGAGGCCGCGCGGGGTGTGGCACGAGCCGCAGTGGCCCAGGCCCTGCACCAGGTAAGCACCACGGTTCCACACCTCGTCCTTGGTTGGGTCCGGAACGAAAGGCTGGTTGTCGACAAACATGAAGTTCCACAACGCCAGGCCCCAGCGCTGGTTGAACGGGAAGCTCATGTCCGCTTCCTTGTTGGCCTTGTTCACCGGTTCCACGCCTTGCAGCAGGTAGACGTAGAGGGCGCGCATATCGTCGTCGCTCATCTTCGCGTAGGACGGATAGGGCATCGCCGGGTACAGGTTGTAGCCCGCCGGCGAGACGCCTTCGCGCATGGCACGGTCGAATTGCTCAAAGGTGTAGCGGCCGATGCCGGTGTCCTGGTCGGGGGTGATGTTGCTGGAGTAGATGGTCCCCATGGGGGTTTTCAGTTCCAGGCCACCGGCCATCTCGGCGCCTTTTTTGTCGGTGTGGCAGGCGATGCAGTCGCCCAGTTGGGCCACGTATTTGCCGCGCTCGATGATCGAGTCGGCGTCTTCCAGGGTCGGTTCCAGGGTTTGGCTGGCAGGCTCGGTTGCCGGGGCGGGCTCACTGGCCAGGAGGGGGTTCAAAAACAACAAGGTCGCGCCAAGCATCGCCAGGCGGGAGAGAGAAAAAGCCATCGCACTATTCCTTTATCAATCCGCCTGGGGTGGTCCCCTCAGCGGATCTGCAATCATTTTTATTGGCTTGTCAGGCATACGGTCGGGGCGGTGTGCGCCCCACCATCGTTGTATAGGTTTTTGCATAGCGGCCTTTTGATATGAATCAGGCCAGGGGAATAAAACTGACATATCACGCCCCTTTCACGGCTGTATGAATACGCCGAGCCTGGGCTAGGCTCCACCACTCCACCCCTGGCCCATGGAGCGCGCCAATGAATATCCGTCACTGCATCCTCGTTTCCCTGCTGGCTGTGGCCAGCCTGCCCACCCTCGCCGCCGAGCGCGAAACCCTGCGCCTGACCACCCTCGCCGACGGCAACCGCGGCACCAAAGGCCCGGTCGACCTGGCGCCGCCCGGCCCATCCCAGGGCGACCTGTTTGTGTTTGACCAACCCCTGATGAACGAGCAACGCCAGGACATCGGCACCAACAGCGGTTATTGCCTGGCCACCCAGCCTGGCGTGTACAGCCAATGCCAATGGACCCTGACCCTCAAGGACGGCGCCTTTGTGGTGGCCGGCCAGGAAGCGGAGCAAGGCAAATCGGTGGTGGCGGTGATCGGTGCCACGGGCAAGTACCGGGGCTTCTATGGGCAGATGAGTTCCCAGCCCAATGGCGACGGCACCTTTACCCAGATCCTGGAGGTCCGCCGCCCCCGTTGACCGGCCGCCAGCCCCAACGGGCCAGCAGCCAGGCGCCCAACTGGAAGGCCATTATCAGCGCCACGCACCCCGGCCAACCCCAGCGCTGCCACAGCAGCGCGGGCAACACCGCGCCCAGGCTGCCGCCCAGGTAGTACGCACTCAAATACCAACCCACCGCACCGGCCTTGTTGTGCCGGGCGGTGGCGGTGGTGAAGGCGTTCGCCGCCGCTTGGGCGAGGAACACCCCAGTGGAACTCAACGCCAGCCCCGCCACCATCAGGGGCAACGGCGCCAGCAAGGTCAGCAGGGAACCGGCGACCCCCAACCCGCACGCCACGCCGAGCAAGCGCACCTGAGGCCAGGACTTGCCCAGGCGCCCCGCCACCGGGACTACCACCAGCGCCAGCAAAAACACCAGGTAGATCGTGCCCAGCGCCGCCGGCCCCAAGGAATACGGCGCCTGCCCCAAATGCAGGCCGGCGTAGGTGAACATCGCCACCTGGGAAAACAACACGCAAAAGCCCACCCCATAAGCCGCCAACAACGGCCTGCTGCGCAGCTCCCGTGCGGCCAGCCCACGCCCCGTGGCCGCGGCGGCCACCCCGGGCGGGCCGGCCGGTAGCAGCAGGTGAATGCCCAGGCCAATCAACAGCGTCAGCGCGGCCAGCACCACAAAGGCTTCGCGCCAGCCCAGCCACTCGGTCACCAGCCCTGTGACGAACCGCCCGCCGAACCCGCCCAGCACGGTGCCAGCCACGTACAGGCTGGTGACTTCAGTCACCGTGGCACCGCGCCAGCGCTCGCCGATGTAGGCCACGCTGGTGGCAAACAACACGGGAATCAGCAGGCCCTGGGCAAAACGCCACAACAGCAACTCGGCAAAGCCCTGGGCCTGAGCAATCAGCAAGGCCGGCTCGGCCAGCAGCAGTGCGCAAAACACCATCACCCGGCGCCGCTCGAACACCCCGGTCAAGCGGCTGACAAAAGGCGCCATCAACGCCACCGCCAGGGTGGTCACGCCGATGCTCCAACTGGCCTCGCGGGGGCTCAGCGCGAACTGCGCGGCAAACACCGGGAGGATGCCCTGGGTGGCGTACAAATTGAGAAACGCCGCACAGCCACACAGAAACAGGGCGATGCGCGGCGCGGGTAGAAAGCGGTTCATCATCTCACTCGTCGGACCACAGGCATCCGTTATAGAGTGCCGGGCCTTGGCCGGGCCAATACCGAATTCCCACCGATCGATACCTAAGGCCGCACATGCTCGATCTACGTCGCCTGCGTTACTTTTTGATGGTTGCCCAAGAGCTGCATTTCGGCCGCGCCGCCCTGCGCCTGCACCTGGCCCAGCCGCCGCTGACCCGGCAGATTTCCGCCCTGGAGGCCGAGCTGGGGTTTCGCCTGTTCCAACGCAGCAGCCGCGCGGTGAGCCTGACCAGCGAAGGCCAGGCCTTTTTGCCCTACGCCCGCGCCGTGCTGGAGCAAATGGAGTTGGCCCAGGCCATCGCCGGCAAACTGGCCAGCGGTTGCGCCGGGCAACTGACCCTGGGTTTTGCCAGTTCGATTGCCTTGTCGAGCCTGTTCAGCGAGGCGATCCGGGTGTTTGGACAGCGCTTCCCTGAGGTCGAGTTGAGCCTGATCGAAGGCGCTTCGGCCAGCCAATGGCCGCAGATTATCGACGGCCGCATCGACATCGGTTTCAGCCGTTTGCACCCCGGCAGCGGGCACGACGGGCTCGACACCCTGGCCCTGGCCGACGAAGAGCTGATTGCCGCAATCCCCAGCGCCGACCCGTTGGCGGCCCTGGCCGAAGTGAGCCTGGCGCAGTTGAGCGAGCGGCCGTTGATCCGCTTCCCGGATGACTACGGCTCGGGCCTCAACCAGATCCAGGACCACCTCTACCACGACGCCGGGGTGCGCCTGGTGCCCGGCGCATCGGGGCGCCAGATCACCTCGATCATCGCCCTCGTCGCCGCCGGCCAAGGTGTGGCCCTGGTGCCGCGCTGCACCGCCGCCCTGGCCCTGGCCGGCGTCACCTACTGCCCCGTCGAAAACCGCCAGGCCCGCGCCAGCTTGCTGCTACACACCCGCCGACAGGGGCGCAGCAAAGTGGTAGATGGGTTTATCGCTATCGTCAGGGAGTTGGTGGGCAGCCCGCCTTGACGCCATCGCCTGGGCACCATGAGAATGCCCGCCGCCTCATCCCCTTGTTTAATGAAGTAGTGAATTTTTCAATGCCTGATACCCGTACCGCCGAAGCCGTAGCCACCCCGTCGTCCCGGGTGGAATACGAAAATGCCATCCACCTTTCGCAGCACGTGCCCCAGGCGAAAAACATCAGCGAAATGGTGCTCGACGCCTTCCAGTCCACCAAGGAAAGCGAACAGATCCGCCAACTGCGCGCGGCCATCCGCCAGGCCCACGATAGCTTCGACGACGACAAAGCCTACGAACTGATGGGCGAACTCAAACAACTCAAGGACGCCGAAGCCGCCGACATCGCCGCCCTGGAACACCTCAGCAGCCAATTCCCCATCAGCCGCATTCTGTCCACCTACAAGGACGACCCGGCGTTCCAGGAAATCGTCTACGGCCTGGCCCTCAAAGTGCTGAACCAAACCCACCAGGCCATCAGCAACCCCAGCGCCGGCAAGAGCAAAACCGCCCGCGCCAAGAAAGAAGCCGAAGTGTTCAGCATCAGCAAGGACGGCATCAGCGTCACCCTGCCCCTGCGCAACCCGCGCGCCAAACTCAACCTCGACCGCCAAGCCCTGGAGTTCCTCGGCTTCACCTTCGTCGGCGAAGGCGACGAAGCAGAGCTGCAAAGCGAAACCTTTGTGGATAACTCAGGCGCCGAACACCCCCTGACCCGCAAAAGCATCATCACCGCCCTGCAACTGCAAACCGCATTCGACGGCTACAGCATCGCCCAGGCCTGATTCGCACCCGAGAAAAAGGGCCTTCAGCGGTGTGGGGTGGCTGAAGGCCCTGTCAGTTCCTTGGCCGAGGGTGTACTCGGTAATCTTTCTTATAGCGCTTAGACTGCCACTTCCTGGCGAGGGTAAAACCTGCTCCAAACAATAAAAATAAAACTTTCAAAGACACTCGCCACATGTCTGGGCGGGTTATAGAGGTTTTTTGTTGTATGGCTTGAGTCCTGTTATTTGTGCCTGAACCTGGCGGTGTACTTTAAACGCCAGGTTCAGGAACAAGGCCCACATAACAGCCTTGGGCAGTCGCTAAATAGCGCTGTATTTATTCCCCAAAGCTGTAGGACTCGATCATGCGGTCTTCACGCAAATTCAGACGAATGCGGTGCGGGCCCAGATCGTGCGGGTTATAGAACCCCGCCCCCACTGGCCGCACCGGGCGGCCAGTGCGCGCTTCGAGTTGAGCGCGCAGGGGTTCGGAGTAAGGCTGGCCGATAACGGTGTTCAGCAGGGTTTCGGTTTCCATCAGGTCTTGCATGATTGCTTCCTTGCATTAATGAATGAATCTTCCTGCGCCTCGTCCGTGGAGGCGTGGGGTGACTATCGACCGATCAAACCAAGCGGATGCTGTAGATATGTACCGCAGCGAAAAAAACAATAAAAAAACCCCGCGCTTCTCTCGAAGGCGGGGCTTTTTACACAGCGCTGTCAGTTCAAGGTGCGTAAGTCAGCAGCAACTCGTGGGGCACCTGGAAGTCCAGGGACATCATCACGCTCAGGGCAGTGATGGTGAAGATGGAGAACACGAACAGCTTGCGGGCCCAGACGCTGTCGTCCACCGCTTTGTAGCCGCTCCAGGCCATGTACAGCCAGTACATGCCCATGGCGGCCGCGACGGCCAGGTAACTCATGCCCGCGTAACCACTGAAGGTCAGCATCAAGGTCGCCACGAGGAAGGCCAGGATGTAGAGCAGGATGTGTTTTTTGGCCACGCGTATGCCGCGCTTGACCGGCAGCACCGGGATGGATGCCGCCAGGTAGTCGTTGAAGCGGAAGATCGCGATGGCGTACGAGTGCGGCATCTGCCACAGGCTGAACATCACCAGCAGGGTCAGGGCCGCCATGTCGAAGCTGTTGCTGACCGCGACGTAACCGATCACCGGCGGCATCGCCCCCGACAGGCTGCCCACCAGCGTGCCGTGCACCGACTTGCGCTTGAGGTACAGGCTGTAGAAGCCGACGTAGATGACAAAGCCGATAACGGCGAACAACGCCGCCAACGGATTGGCCACCCAGTACAGCAGCGCCACGCCGGCGACACCGAGGACGGTCGCGTAGATCAGCGCCAGTTTCAGGGAGATGAGGCCCTGGACCAGCGCGCGGTTCTTGGTGCGCTCCATCTTCAGGTCGATGTCGCGGTCGATGCAGTTGTTGAACACGCAACCGGAGGCAACCACCAGGGAAGTGCCGATCATGGCGGCCAGGAAGATGGCCAGATCGACATGCCCTTTGGAGGCCAGGAAGAACCCGCCTGCCACAGAAAGCACGTTACCGAAAATGATCCCCGGCTTGGTGATTTGGATAAAGTGCTTTAAGGACATCCGGATTTTCCTCAGTGCGCCATCATCACGGTGTGGATGCTGAACATGATCCACAACGAGAGGCCAACCAGCAGGACGATCACCAGCGCCGCGAAGACAAACGCAATCACGTTGTTGCGCTGGGCCTGGGAGCGATCCAGGTGCAGGAAGTACACCAGGTGTACCAGCACTTGAATGACCGCGAACGCCAGGATGATCCACAGGGTCATGGCTTTGGGCAGCGAGGGGTACATCACCAGGCCAAAGGGAATGACGGTCAGGATCACCGACAGGATGAAGCCGATGGCGTAGGACTTGACGCTGCCGTGGCCGGCGTCGTGGCTGTCGTGGGAGTGGGCATTAGCCATTACAGAGTCCCCATCAGGTAAACAACGGTGAAGACGCAGATCCACACCACGTCCAGGAAGTGCCAGAACAGGCTCAGGCAGCTCAGGCGGGTCTTGTTGGTCGCGGTCAGGCCGTTTTTCTGCACCTGGTACATCATGATCGCCATCCAGATCAGGCCGCTGGTCACGTGCAGGCCGTGGGTGCCGACCAGGGTGAAGAACCCGGACAGGAAGCCCGAACGGCTAGGGCCGAAGCCTTCGGCGATCAGCAGGTGGAATTCGTTGATCTCCATGGCAATAAAGCCCGCGCCCAGAAGGAAGGTCATGGCCAACCAGCCTAACACCTGGGTTTTCTTGCCCTTGAACAGCGCCAGCATGGCGAAGCCGTAGGTGATCGAGCTGAACAGCAGCAGCGCGGTTTCACCCAGCACGTACGGCAGCTCGAAGATGTCGTGGCCCGACGGGCCACCGGCGACGTTGTTCACCAACACCGCGTACACCGCGAAGATCGACGCAAACAGAATGCAGTCGGTCATCAGGTAGAGCCAGAAACCGAAAATGGTCATCTCGCCCGAGTCGTGGTGGTGGTCATCGTGCCCATGGTCCGTGCCATGGGCGTGTCCAACATTGGTCACTAAGTTCGACATGGTTTAAGCCTGTTCCAACGAGGTTTCAACACGGCTAGCCGGGATGGCCTTGGCCGCTACCAGACGCTTGCGCTGCTCGGCTTCGATCCGTTCGATCGTTTCCACCGGCACCATGTAGCCCTGGTCGTCGCGGGCAGCGTGGATGGCGAAATACACCACGGTGCCGACCAGGCCAACGATGGCCAGCCACCAGATGTGCCAGACCATGGCGAAACCGAACACCGTCAACAGGCCGCCCATCACCACGCCCGTGGCGGTGTTGCTCGGCATGTGGATCGGCTCGTAGCGGGCCGGGGCCTGGTAAGCGGTGCCGTTTTCCTTGGCTTCGGTAAACGGATCGACGCCATCAGCCTTGGGCAGTACGGCGAAGTTGTAGAACGGCGGTGGCGAGGAGGTGGACCATTCCAGGGTATGGGCATTCCACGGGTCGCCCGCTTCGCACAGGTTCTGCTTGCGGTCACGCACGCTGACGTAGAGCTGGATCAACTGGCAGGCGATGCCGACGGCGATCATCACGGCGCCGAACATGGCCACGTACAGGTACGGCACCCACTCCGGGTTGGTGGTGGCGTTCAGGCGACGGGTCATGCCCATGAAGCCCAGCGCATAGAGCGGCATGAACGCGACGAAGAAGCCCGAGATCCAGAACCAGAACGCGGCCTTGCCCCAGCCTTCGTGCAGCTTGAAGCCGAACGCTTTGGGGAAGTAGAAGCTAAAGCCTGCGATGTAGCCGAATACCGCGCCGCCGATAATCACGTTATGGAAGTGCGCGATCACGAACAGGCTGTTGTGCAGCACGAAGTCCGCGCCGGGGATGGCCAGCAGTACGCCAGTCATGCCGCCGATGGCGAAAGTCACCATGAAGCCCAGGGTCCACAGCACCTGGCTGGTGAAGCGCAGCCGGCCTTGGTAAATGGTGAACAGCCAGTTGAACAGCTTCACCCCCGTGGGAATGGAAATCAGCATGGTCGCCAGGCCGAAGAAGGCGTTGACGTTGGCCCCCGAACCCATGGTGAAGAAGTGGTGCAGCCAGACCATGAAACCCAGGATCGAGATCGCGCCGCTGGCGTAGATCATCGAGTGGTGGCCGAACAGTTTCTTGCCGGAGAAGGTAGAGATGACTTCGGAGAAAATGCCGAACGCCGGCAGGATCAGGATGTACACCTCGGGGTGGCCCCAGGCCCAGAACAGGTTGACGTACATCATCGGATTTCCACCCAGTTCATTGGTGAAAATGTGGAAATCCATGTAACGGTCAAGGGTCAGCAGTGCCAGGGTGGCGGTCAGGATCGGGAACGAAGCCACGATCAGGACGTTGGCCCAGGTGCAGGTCCAGGTGAAGATCGGCATGTCCATCAGCTTCATGCCGGGGGTACGCATTTTCAGCACGGTGGCCAGGAAGTTGACCCCCGTTAGCGTCGTCCCTAGCCCCGATAGCTGTAGGGCCCAGATGTAGTAGTCCACACCCACGCCCGGGCTATAGCCGGTTTCCGACAGCGGCGGGTAAGCAACCCAACCGGTCTTGGCGAATTCGCCGACACCCAGGGACACGTTCACCAGCACCACGCCTGAGACCAGCAGCCAGAAGCTCAGGGAGTTGAGGAACGGGTACGCCACGTCGCGGGCGCCAATCTGCAGCGGCACTGCCAGGTTCATCAGGCCGGTGAAGAACGGCATCGCCATGAAGATAATCATGATGACGCCGTGGGCGGTGAAGATCTGGTCGTAGTGCTCAGGCGGCAGGTAGCCCGGCGAGCCCTCGGTGGCCATGGCCAACTGGGTGCGCATCATGATGGCGTCGGCAAAGCCGCGCAGCAGCATAATCATGGCGACGATGATGTACATCACGCCGATTTTCTTGTGGTCCACGGACGTCAGCCACTCGGTCCACAAGTAGGTCCACTTCTTGAAGTAGGTGATTGCCGCGAACACCGCCAGACCGCCGAGCGCGATCATGGCAATGGTCACCATGACAATCGGCTCGTGGAACGGAATCGCTTCCAGACTTAATTTACCAAACATCGATTACTCCTCTGCCCCGGCAGCTGAATGCGAACTCATGTCCATCCCTTCCATGTGGGCCACTTCTTTGTCTTGCTTGTCTTGCTTGTCGTGGTGCATCGGCTTGCCCGGTTTCATGCCTTCATACTTGTCGATGATGGTCTGGAACAGGTTGGGCTTGAACGAGGCGTAGAGCGCGACTGGGTTGTTCTGGCTCGGTTTGGAAAGGGCGTCGTATTCAGCTTGGTCAAGCTGGTTAGGTGCCTTTTTGACATCACTGACCCAGGTGTCGAACTCTTCCTGGGTGGTGGCGATGGCTTTGAACTTCATGCCGGTGAAACCCGCACCGCTGTAGTTGGCGGAGATCCCGTCCAGCTCGGCATTCTGGTTGGCCATCAGGTGCAGCTTGGTCTGCATACCCGCCATGGCGTAGATCTGGCCGCCCAGCCCGGGGATGAAAAACGAGTTCATTACGGTGTCGGACGTCACCCGGAAATTGATCGGGGTGTGGGCCGGGAACACGATCTTGTTGACCGTGGCGATGCCTTGTTCCGGGTAGATGAACAGCCACTTCCAGTCCATGGCGACCACTTCGATGGTGATCGGCTTGACGTCCGATTCCAGCGGACGGTACGGGTCCAGGGCGTGGGTCGACTTATAAGTGACGTAACCCAGGGCGACGATAATCAGGATCGGCACGGTCCAGACCGCGATCTCGATCTTGGTGGAGTGGTTCCACTTCGGCGTGTAGGTGGCCTGGGTGTTCGAGGCACGGTATTTCCAGGCGAAGATGAACGTCATCAGGATCACCGGCACGACCACCAACAGCATCAGCAGGGTCGCGGTGATAATCAGGTTTCGCTCGTCCAGGCCCACCTGGCCCTTGGGGTCGAGCAAGGTCATGTTGCAACCGCTGAGCAATAACATGCCCAGCAGAGGCAAAAAGCCTAACAATCGGGGGTACCTGGTTTTACTCATCTCACGACCTCTAAAGCAGCTTGCGCAATGCAGTTGGGTTTTGATCGCCAACACTTCACCCTGCCAAGGGTTGGCATTTTTTCATCGGTTGAATAAGGGCCTGCCCGGCGCGCTACGCGCTGATCGACAAATCCTGGGCTAGCGGTGTGTTCTTATTCGAATTCGTGGTCAAAGGCCTGGTTAAAGACCAATTCCATTTGGTGCGGAAATGTGGAAGGCGCCGGCACCTGCAAACCCTATGAAGCCTAAAAATGCCCCTGGGCCGCATGCGTGTGCTCAGGGATGAGCAGTGCCGCAAATTCAGTGCGGGCGATTGTAGATACGTCGGGTTTTATAAACCATGTCTCATCTAGAAATAATTTTTATCGCATTCAGCAACAATCTCTAACGATTATTGCGCCGGCGCATAATCGTATCGAATTTCATTCTCAACAAAAACCCCGAAAAATGTAGGCTTAATGGGCCCGATTCAGACAGTTACACTGTGCGCAAAATCGCCTACCAGATCGCGCCATGCCCCTTTTTTAAAGGGCTATAGCGCCACGGCAAAACCTGTTAGAACTGCCTGGTGCCCGAGCGGCGCAAGGCGAAAAAAAACCGGCCACACCTGTGCGGGCTGCCCGCGCATTGTTGCAATAGCCCTACACTTTGAAATGATTTGTCACATAACTGGTGTGACAACGTGTCGCAGGTATGCAGCAACGATTCTTGAGCGTTGTCATGGCAATTTTCACCAAGACGAAAAAATACCAGGGCGTCGGCGTGCCACCGTCGCCCTGATACGTACTTTTGCGTACAACGCCGATGGGGTTACTCGAAGGCAGGCTGGCGTACACCGGCCTTGTAGCTCCAATCCAGGATGCTGGCTTCGCCATAACGGTTCATTGCTGTCAGCAGCGCATCCAGCGTCTTGAAGCGCACTTGATAGATTTCAGGCTGGGGGATGTGCTCGACGTAAACACTGTGACCATCGAAGTACACAGGTGCCGAGTGATAGCCATAACTGTCCGACTCATATTGAAGTTGAAACGCATAGCGCCGGCACAGTAAGAACATATGCGGTTCACTCAATTGCTCATCCAGGGTCGAGGGTAACTTTTGCCCGGTGTACTGAATGTGATCCAGAGCACCGGGCACCTGAGTAAAGCCATATTCGTCCAGTACTTGGAGTAGGTCTTCAAGGTGGCTAAACAAACAGGTGTTAATATCTGGGTACTCATCGATGCTTACCCTGAAGCCGCCGTTCTCCAACGTAATAGGGGCCTGGGTAATTTCCCCCGAGCCTGCACGATAAAGAACCATCAAATAGCTAAAGGCTTTTTCTTCCCAAAGGGTTTTGGTGACAGATACACGGGCTTCTTGCGAGAGATACATGATGCAATTTCCTTATTGCAGTAAGTAGAATCATCAGCATAGAAGAAGTTGCAAAAACAATAGTCGCCCTATGGTCGACAGTGAATGTAGGAGTCATCACCCACTTTCACTTATCCAGTTAAATCCACCACACAGCAAAACGCCCCGAACTCTTATCCAGAGCCGGGGCGTTATATAGTTAGTGCGTTTATGAGTTCAAGTGTTTGCGATTACGGGTAATCAGCAAAGGCACGAGCACCGCCGTCAATACAAACGCCAGCAACGCCCACTGCGCCAGGGACAAGCCAAGAATCGGCGGGTAAGGCGTGGAGCAAAAGCCATCGACCTGAAAGCCCAGGGGGAAGATCGTCGCCAGCGGCAGGCTGTCTACAATCGGCTGCAGCACATCGATACCGCAACTCACCGCCGGGTAGAACTGGGTGTATACGTGATGCCCGGCCACCGCCACACCGCCGAGGGCGCTCAACACCACCAGCGCTTCCATGACCGTCAGGCTACGGCGCCCCGGCATGGCGGCGCCGATAAACGCAAACAGCGCGATCAGCAGCAACGCATAGCGTTGCAGGATGCACAGCGGGCACGGTGCCTCGCCCAGCACCACTTGCATATAGAGCGCGCCGCCGATCAGTGCCAGGCAGATAATGCCCAGCAACACCAGATAACGGCGTTCGCGTACCAACCTTAGTGTTTCTTCACTCATTGTCGTAATCCTTTCCCAAATTGGCGGCGGTTCAATGGCCGCCAGTTTACACGCGGATCGTGAAGGTTCGCGCATGCGCCCCAGGTTAAAACCTGGGGCAATTAACAGCACAGGCATTAACGGCGGATTAATCTTCGCCGGCCGCTGCCGGGACAACTGGCACTCGCCTAACCGCGACCGGGAATGTTAGCGTGCTTGCTATTTTCCGCCGCCAGACGAGCACTCCTTCGATGAAAAAGACCGTACTTGCCTTCAGCCGCGTCACCCCGCAAATGGTTGAACGCTTGCAGCAGGACTTCAACGTGATCGTGCCCAACCCCAAGCAGGGCGACATCAACGCGCAGTTCAACGAAGCCCTGCCCCAGGCCCACGGTTTGATCGGCGTGGGGCGCAAACTGGGCCGTGCGCAACTGGAAAACGCCCAGCAATTGCAAGTGGTGTCCAGTGTCTCGGTGGGCTACGACAACTACGACCTGGCCTACCTCAATGAACGCGGGATCATGCTCACCAACACCCCCGATGTGCTCACCCAAAGCACCGCCGACCTGGCGTTCGCCCTGCTGATGAGCAGCGCCCGCCGCGTGCCGGAACTCGATGCCTGGACCAAGGCCGGGCAATGGCAAGCCACCGTCGGCGCGCCGTTGTTTGGCACCGATGTGTTTGGCAAAACCCTGGGCATCGTGGGCATGGGTAACATCGGCGCCGCCATCGCCCGCCGCGGGCGCCTGGGGTTCAACATGCCGGTGATCTACAGCGGCAACAGCCGCAAGACGGCGCTGGAACAGGAACTCGGCGCCCAGTACCGTAGCCTCGACCAGTTGCTGGGCGAGGCGGATTTCGTCTGCCTGGTGGTGCCGTTGAGCGACAAGACCCGCCACCTCATCAGCCACCGCGAACTGGCGCTGATGAAACCTGGTGCGATCCTGGTCAATATCTCCCGCGGCCCGGTGGTGGATGAGCCGGCGCTGATCGAGGCCCTGCAGAACAACCGCATCCGCGGCGCGGGGCTCGATGTGTACGAGCGGGAGCCGCTCAGCGACTCGCCGCTGTTCGCACTCAGCAACGCCGTGACCCTGCCCCACATCGGTTCGGCCACCCACGAAACCCGCGACGCCATGGCCAACCGCGCCCTGGACAACCTGCGCAGTGCGCTGCTGGGCGAACGCCCGCGGGATTTGGTCAACCCTCAGGTGTTCAAGGGCTGATGGCCGCCAGCCCTTGGTCGCCCACAACAGGCGCCAAGGGCCGCTCATTCAGGCTGCGCGGGCGCCCTGCCGGTAAATGCCAGCCACTCGCGTTGGGTCAGTTCGTCAATCAGCGCTCTCTCCTGTTCTTCCAGCGACACCTTTAAGACATTGGCCTGCAACAGGTATTGGTGTTCATTGAGGGTGCCGTCGCTGACCTGCTCATCGAGTGCCTCCAGCGCCGTGTGCATGGACCTGAGCCGAGTGGCGAACGCGCCCTCGAATCGGTCTCGCAGCAAGTTCTCCCAGAAATCCCTGCGCCCGGGAACGGCCGATAACAGGATCTCAATATGGGTGCGCGCGTCCGCCAGGGTCAGCACCCTGCGCATGCTCTCGATGTCTTGCGTGCTCAGTTCCGGGGTATTGCGATCCATCCTTTGCCGGAACCTGCTTGGCATCACAAAGAGGTCGGCCAGGGCTATCTGATACGCCAGTTCCCGGCTGCTCAATAGGTGTTCCTGCTGGTACAGGCCGGTTTCCCGTAGATTATTTTTCAACACCTCCAGCCGCGCCTCGGTGCGAAACAACACCAAGGCATCCCACAACGCCTCGGGTCGCCGCCCGGTGGCAATCCTGAATGGCTGGGTGCTCAACGCGATGGAGCCCAGGATGAGTACCAAGCGGTTGATGGACAGGCCAGGTTCATAGGGCTCGCCATGGAGGTTCAGGGCGAATTGCGCACTGGCGTCGGCCCCTTCCAGCAAGTCCCACACGCAGCGGCCCAGGTCTTCACGTAGCGGGCGGTAAGACACTTCGTTGAAATGGGGGTGGGAGCCGATCCGCTCGATCAGGTCAAAAAACCCGCTCATCTGAGTGGACTGGCTCTTTACGCGGTCCCACAGTGCCCGTCGGTCTGCAAGGGCACTGCCGGGAATGTCCGCCAGCCAATGCTCAGGGTTGGCCGGCCTGGGCTCATAGCGGTTTATCACGCCGAAGTTCGCATCGCGGTGGTCAGGGTCGGCGTGATAACTGCGCAACAGGTCCCAGGTCTGATCGGAAAGCGGATTGCCTGCAAGGTCCATGGCCCGCAGCACCGCATGAGGAAGGGCGAGACCGAACTGGGTCAGTTCTCCAATGCGGTTATCGCGCAAATCGATCCGCCGAATACGGCGCAACCCCGCCATCCCAAAGGGCAAGTGAGTCAAGCCCGTATTGCGCAGGTTCAGTCCTTCGAGGCGGCTCAACGTACCCACCTGCAAACGCAGCCCCGGTTCCAACGGGTTACCTTCCAGATCCAGCACCCTGAGCTCGACCATGTCCATCAGGTATTGCACGTCTGGGAGGCTAAACGAGATCTGGTTGTACGCAAGGTCAAGCCCGATCAAGTCGGGCAGGCGCGTGAGATTTTGCACAAAATGACGTAGCCCATTGCTGCGTAACGACACGCTTCTTACCTTGGGAAACAGCCGCAAGAACGAAAACGGCACATCCTCCAGTGCATTGTCATCGAGCTTGAGCACCCTCACATTACGCAACGGCACAGCGATATCAGGCAGCTCGGCCAACGCCAACCCACTCAGATCCAACTCGTATCCACCGGCCACCTGCCTGGCCTCCTTTCGCCAGCACTGGAGCAGGCGCTGCGCGACAATGGCCCTGTTGCCTCCTGCCGCAAGCTCCACCCAGGCGCGCAATTGCTGCTCCAGGCGGCCCCTCTCCAGCGTCAGTTGAGCAATGGCCTCGCGCCGCTCATGGGTCGTATCGCCCAGGTCACCGATGTCCAACCACGCCTCATCTTCGGTCTGCAATGGGTAAAGCTCCCGGTAGGCCGCCAACAGTTGCCCGTCAACGGTTCGGGAGCGGCCCCTCCCACTCAGGGGATAACCAATGCGCCCAGCCGCCACGCGCCGAGGCGCAATAAACCAGGGCTTGATGGGCCGCATCCCGAGGACTTCCCGGGCGCGCGCCCTGTCGCCGCTCACCTGCTGGGCGATCTGCTCGCGCCATTGCGCATCGGCGAGGGCCGGTTGCGGCACCAACGCCTGGCGCTGGGCCGCCGGCAACCCAGCCAGCAGCGCCGTAAAAAACCATACATCAGCCGGCCCTGTGCTACTGCCATTGGCCGTGAACGTCTGGGCCTGGTAGCCCTGAGCGGTATTCCTCATCTCCAGGCGTACAGTCGCCGTCTCGCTGCCCAGGCTATCGACCCGCCCTTGCGGGTCGAAGACCTCAACCCGCATGTCCACGGGCCAGCCGGGCAGGCGCGAGAGCGCGTGCAGGATCAACCGATGGCTGTCCGCCGACTGCGCGGCCTGTAGGAACAACCCTTCAAAGGCGCGGTTCAGGCGCACCGTTTGCACCTGCCAACGCGCCTCTTCACCCAACGCATGAGGAATTTTTCCTGCCGCCAGTTGCTCACGCTCAACAGTGTTGGCACCGCGCACCAGGTCATCGGCAAGCACCTGCGTCAGGCTGGGGAAGGCTCGCTGAATCAACTGGGCGCGCGGATCGGCGCTCAGGTGATCGCGCAGGCTTAAGGCCTGGAACAACTGCGCGGCCAACTGTGGCCGGGCCTGTTCCCGCCGCGTCAGCAGCGCCTCCACTGGCGGCTCAAGGCCCGGCCCGGATGGGCCGACAAGGCCGCTCACCCCATCGGCATCGAGCGTACCCAGCAGGCTCACGAAAAACTCACGCCCCCGCTCCAACCCGATGTCGATCTGCTGATGGCGCTCGAAACGCGCCACGCTGTCCAACAACAACGCAGGTGGTGGCTCACTGTTGGCATGAACCCGGCGCAGGACGTCTTCGCCCACACCACTGACCGCCGCGATGCCGTCGATAGCATCGGCACCGAACATCGCCACCGAATGCCCCAGGCGCCGAAACGGCTCATGGCCCTCCCACGTCCGGGGGTTCTCATCGGCTAGACGCCAGGCGCCATGGCCGTTGTGGACCAAGGGCAGGCCCACGGCGCCGACCTTGAGCGGGTGCACAATCTCCCAAGCCAATGGCTGGCCGTGCGCCGCTACCTGATAGGTACGGCCACCCAGAGGTAAATAACGCTCAGCGGCCACGGTATACAGCCCCGTGGCGTCGGGTTGCAGCCTGTTCAGGTCTACATTCGTGACCTCGTAATGTTCCAGCCCGGTGGTGGGTAACCGGAATGCGCCCTGGGTCGTACGGTGCCTGAGCATCGCCTGGGCCACCCGCAGACGCAGGCTCTGCACCGGATCGTCGGAGGCCAGGTCCAGGGTCAAGCGTTGCGCCGCGCCAAGGTGCGCAAGGAGAGCGAGGTAGAAGCTGTCGGGGCCCCCGATCGCTTCTTCGCGCCGGCTCTGTTGGTGGTCGAACACGGCAACGCGCCCCTCGTCATCGGTGAGCAATACGATGGTCTGATCCCCCGCGCCCTTGCTGGCGTAAGGGTTGCTTTGGGCTGGCGCACCCACCACCAGGTCGCGCCCCAGGGAATGACTGAGCACAAAACGGGCAAAGCCTTCAGCCCAGGCCAGCGCGTCGGGGTTAAAGGCGCGGCGGTGGAAAATGCCGTCCAGTGCCGCGTCACGTCGGCCGTCGTCACGGGCGCGACGCAGGGCCCAATACAAGCGTTCTGGAAGCAGTTGTGAGCGCACAATCTGTTCCTGCTCGTGGCTCGGCAACGGATGCTCGCGCAACACCTCCAGCAACCGGGGCCGGGATACCTGCGGGTGCAGCGCCTCCAATGTGCGCACCACCGTCGGTGTGGTACTGCCCTGCGCGCCACGGCTATCGGGTAGCAGTTGCCGCACGCCTGGCCGCGCGGCGGCTGCGCCCGCGCGCAGGCTCGTGCCGAATCGCGTCAGGGCCTCGAACAGCTCTAACCCACGCACGGACAACAGTTCCAGCAACTCGGACGCCACGGTGCTGCGCCGTTGCGCCCGCGCATCGGCGGCGGCCAGGTCCGGCGCTGGGTGCAATGCGGGCACAGCGTGCAGTACCCAGTCCAGCAGGTCGGTATCCGGCACCCTGCGCCCTGAGGTATCGAGGCGGTGGTCCCCTTGCACGATCAGCACAACCTGCCTGCTGGCCAATGGCGCGCCATTGCGGCTGTAGCTGCACACCACGTCGCCGTCGCTGTCCTTGCGTACCAGGGCAGTGTCCGCCGGCCAGCCTGGCACATGGGGCAACAGTGCCAACAAGGCGTCGGCGGCATGCACGGGTATCGGCTCAAGCGTGTCGAGCAGCGCACCGAGCTGGCGGATGTGCTGATCGGCCCGCACGCGCACGATGCCATCGATCACTGCCGCCGACAGGGGCCGGGCCTCGCCACGCCATAGGCTGTCCAGCTGCGCGCGGGAAATTGCGCAGCCCTTGAGCAACGCCTCCAGGGCATTCACCGGCACCCCGGACAGGCCCAGCATGCGCTCGAGCAACGTGGTGTCGCTCAGGCGAGCACTGTCATCCAGCGCCAGGCGCCAGGTTCGGCTCATCGCGTCATAACGTACCGGTGGGCTGAAAGGCGAGCCGTCCGCCCTGGGCTTGAGTTGCCAGCCCTGATCGCCCACAGGCACAACCTGCGCCAGCAGGGTCTGCTCGCCCTGGGCCACCTGCACATAGCGTTGTTCGCCGTGTTCGATGAAGCCCAGGTCATTGGGCTCCCGGATCTGGGGCAATTGATCGGGGCTGAGGGCGAAGGGTTGGATGTCTTCGCGCCAGAGCCCCACGGTACCATCGCTCAGGGTGACCTTATGGTGGCCACTAAGCCGTTGAAACAGCCGCGCGTGTCGCCGGTAGGCCATGTTCCCCAGCCTGCGCTCCAGGCTGACACTGAACATCAGGTCTGCCAGGTCGATGAACGCCTGGGTCAAATCCGCCGCCTCGCCGTGGCTCAAGGCCTGCACGCCTTGGTACAGGCTGTAGCCTAAGGTGGTGAACAGAGCCAACTGCCTCAGGCCATTGATACCGCGCACCGGGCCAGGCACGGGGATCAGCAGCCAGTCCAGCGACTCATTGACGATGACCTTTATGATCTTGACGGCCGACTCCCAATCCCTATCAGAGGTCTGGATGGCCATCGCTTTGATATTGCTGGCAAAGCGGCCGGTTTCAAACGCCCACAACGCCGCATGGGGCGAGGTGGTGGGCTCCTGGGTATAGGTCAGTTGGTTGATATCGCGCTGGTAGAGGGCGCGGGAAAAAACGTCATAGAGGCGTGAAGCGACCCAGTTCAGGCCCGTGGGCCTTACCGGGGCGCGACTGAAACTGCGCAGCAGAGCCTGATCGTGAAACGACAAAGGCTCGTGCAGCCAGGGGAAATGGCCATGATAGGCGGCGATGAATTGGTGCTTGAAGCTGTTCCAGGCCCACTTCACCTCATCCTCATGCTGCAAGGCACCATTGGGGCGATTGGGAAAATAGGTAAATACGCCTCTGACCCCCGCCACCCTGAACATCACCAGCGGCACGCGGATAGGGTGGCCACGTTCAGGGGGTTGCTGCACGCCAGCAAACCCGGGCTCGGGCACCGTCAGGGGTTCGCCCGCGCCATAGGGAACCCGCATCGTCAGCAAGGCGCAGCTCGACCATTGGGTCGGCGCCCGATCTGCCCGCTTCAGGGCCTCGTAACGGCTGCGGTCGATGCCGCTGGTGGACGACGTCCGCAGGGCTTCCAGCAGATCGAACTCGAACTGGAGCGCCACTTTGCTCTGCAGCAGGCGCTTGAGTTCCCCCTGCTCCAGCGTCTGTTGCAGTTGCTCGTTGAGCCGCGCGCCTAGATCCAGCTTGCGCACCTTGTCGATAAACGCCGCCACACTCAGGCCGCCATCGATGTAGCTGGCATTCTCGGTACTGCCCATCTTCGGCAGATACCACGCGGTGTCGAAACCGAAGTTGCCACAGGCCGCCTCCCACAGGCTGACGCTAAAGACGTCTTCAGCCTGCGCATGAGGGTCCAGGGCCCGGGTCACCCGTAACGGCCCCTCGCCCTGCTCGCCGGGGGCAGGTTTGAGGTAGCGGGTGTGCAGGTAGGTGGTTTGCGGGTCGATGTCGCGCCCGGCGATCTCGCGCAAAACCGCACGCAACTGCTCCAACCCTGCGGCCTCGAACGCCTTGTGGAAATCCGCGGCGCCCTGCTCGAGGCGTTGCTGGGCGTTCAACACTTGTCGCTGCAAGGCCAGGTAGCGGCTGCGCTCCTCATCCTGAAGGCCGCCCATGAATTGCTCGTATTGCACATGCAGTACGTCCACTACCTGCTGCAAGCTCCATTGCTGCTGCGACAGCAGCCACTCATGGTCCGGCGGCGCGGCCAGGAATGTCGCGAGACTGGACGCCTCGTCTTTGCCTTGGTTGGCCATTGGTCAGTCCTTTTAAAAAACCAATGGCCAGCCTAAGCCCCCCCGCCGGACGATCCACTCTACTTATATACCGCCCTCAGGCGAGCGAGCGCCGAGGGGCCAGCGGCGCGGGTTTGCGGAACACCAGCACATTGCCCAGCATTACCAGCACCAACCCGACCAACGCCGGGGCCGTCCATTGGTAGCCTTCCACCAGCGCCGACACGTTGAGTGCCACCACCGGGAACAGCACCGTGCAGTACGCCGCACGCTCCGGGCCCATGCGCCCGACCAGCGTCAGGTACGCGGTAAAGCCGATCACCGACCCCGGGAGCACCAGGTACAGCAACGAACCGAGGTAGCGCGTCGTCCACTCCACCTCAAAGGCGATGCCACTGGCCAGGCAATACGCCGCCAGCATCGCCGCGCCATAGGCCATGCCCCAGGCGTTGGTGGTCAAGGGCTTGAAACCGGCCTTCTGTTGCAGGCTGGAAAGCATGTTGCCCGCCGAGAAACACAGCGTGCCCAGCAGCGCCAACCCCAGGCCCAGCAGGGTTTGTGGGCTGGCGCTGTGGCCCGCCAGTTCCGGCCAGAACAGAAAGCCCAGGCCCAGCAGGCCCAACGCACCGCCCATCAACACGTTGCGGGCGATTTTCTGGGCGAAGAACACCCGGGCGTTGAGGGCGTTCCACAAGGTTGCCGTGGAAAACACCACCGCCACCAAACCGCTGGGCACCCATTGGCTGGCGTACAGAAAGCACATGAAGTTCACGCAAAACAGGCACAGGCCCTGGGCCAGGCAAATCAAATGGGCGCGCCGGTTCATCGGCTGCAAACGGCGGCTGAGCAAAAGGATGGCGAACAGCACCAGGGCCGCCAGGGCAAAGCGGTAGACAATCGACACCTCGATGGCTACCACACCCAACTGCCATTTGAGGGCAATCCAGGTGGTGCCCCAGATCAGCACGGTCAGCAGGTACAAAGTGATGTTCATGGCGAGGGCTCCTGAAGAAGGCCTTCAGTTTCAAGCCTCACCTGGCATTGGCGCTTGCATAAACTTGCGCTTTTGTCGCCGGTGGGCTGGCAGGGTGATGGCGACGGAGTAGGATGGCGACCTGTTGCCATCGATGCCCGCGCCCATGCCCACCCTGGAAAACCTGCACGTCTTTCAAGCTCTCCATCGCTCGCCCAACGCGCGCCTGGAGCACAGCGCCGAGCTCGGTGACGGCATGGCCGCCGCGCTGTGGAGCAACCATCACGACGCCCAGGACTACCAGGCCCCAAGCCACCACACCCTGTCGTGCTACATCGCCGGCGGCACCGGCACCTTCCGCCGTGGCCAACCCGGCACCACGGGCGCCCCCGACAAACTCTGCATCCTGCCCGCCGAACACCAATCGGCGTGGGTCATCAACGGCGAAATCCGCCTCGCCCACCTGTACTTCGACCCACGCCAATTCGCCCTGGGTTGCGTCACCCTGTTGGACCGCGAGCCGCGGGAAATGCAGCTGCGCGAAAGCACCTTCCTCGATGACCCGGCCCAGGCCCGGCGCTTTCGCCAACTGATCCGCCTGAACTGGAACGAGCCCGGCGAGCGCCTGCTCACCAGCAGCCTGGCCCACGAGATGCTCAGCCACACCCTGCTGACCCAGGTCGGCCTGCGCCAGGGCCTGCGCGTCAAGGGTGGCTTGGCCGCACACCAACGCCGCGACCTGGTGGCCTTCATCGAACAACACCTGGCCGAGCCCCTGAGCCTGGGCCAACTGGCGGCGCGTTGCGCACTCTCGGAATTTCACTTCGCCCGCATGTTCCGCCACAGCTTCGGCCTGGCCCCACACCAATACGTCCTGGCCCGGCGCCTCAACCACGCCCGCCACTTGTTGCGCCACAGCGCCCAACCCCTGGGCGAAATCGCCCTGGCCTGCGGTTTTGCCAGCGCCAGCCACTTCGCCAACCGCTTCCGCCAGACCATTGGCGGTACGCCCGGTGAGTTTCGCCAGGCGTTTTCGGGGTAGCCGCTTTACTCAGGCCGTTGGATCAACGCTAGAACCACGCGGTCTTCCAGGGCGCGAATGGCTGCGGCGCCTGCCAGGTAGCTGTTCGTTACCATCGCAAACACCAGCGGCCGCCCGGCAGCGGTGCGCACATAACCGGACAACGATGAGATTCCCGTCAACGAGCCGGTCTTGGCGTGCAGGTTGCCTTGGGCCGGGGTATCGCGCAGGCGATTGCGCAAGGTGCCGCCGACCAACCGGTCCGGTTCGCCGGCAATCGGCAGAGCCGCGTACCAGGCGTCGAACCAGGGTTGCTGGCGAACGCTGAGCAACACCTGCGTCAGGCTCTGGGTGGACAACTGATTGCGCCGGGACAGCCCCGAACCATCCACCTGGCGCCACGCCGTAGGGTCCAGGCCCAGCCCTGAGAAAAACCCGTTCACCGCGCCAATGCCTGCGTCGGTCGTGCCCGCCTGCGCAGTACGCCGCCCCATCGCCTTGAGCAGCACTTCAGTCATCGCGTTATTCGACAGTTTGAGCAGCACCGGCATCAACTGCGCCAGCGGCGCCGACTCATGGCTGACCAGTACCGTGGCGCCGGGTGCGGTCACGGCGCCGATGAACGTACGCCCGCGCACCTTGATGCCCTCGGCCACCAGCGCCGCCTGAAACACATCCGCCACCAACCGCGTCGGCTCCCAGACGCTGACCCACTTTTTGCTGGCCTCGCCCACCGGCACAGTGCCGGTGACCCTGAGGCGATTACTGCCGTGTTCACGGCTGACGCGGATCGTGTTGGCCTCCCCCACCGTTGCCTGGTTGTTCACCGTGAGCAAGCGGTTGGCCGGGTGGATGCGCACCTGCACTGGCTCACCGGGAGCTACGGCGTTGACGTGCACCAGCACCGAACCGGCATCGAAATCCCCGTCCGGCGCCAGGCTCAGCGCCGATATCTGCGCACCGTAGGCCTTATCCTCGTCATCCACCGCCCAGTCGATGCCCAGGCGCACGGCATCGAATGCCGTGTCGTCGAACACCATGTCGCCGCTGACCTCACGCACCCCCTGGCGCGCCAACCTGGCCGCCAGCTGCCGGTAATCCTCGGCCTGGATACTCGGGTCGCCCGCGCCGCGCAGGTACAGGTTGCCCCTGAGCACAGCCCCGTCGAGGCGGCCATTGCTCAATACCTGGGTGGTGAAACGGTAATCGGCACCCAGCACTTGCATCGCCGCCGCCGAGCCCAGCAACTTGAGGCTAGACCCCGGCACCAACCGCGAATCGCCATTGCGCTGGTAAAGCACCGCACCGCTGACCGCATCGCGCACCGTCAACGACACCTGCGCGCCATTGAGCAGCGGGTCGGCCAGCAGGTTATCCACAGTGGTCGTAGCCTGGACCTTGGGTACGCAAGCGCAGGCAACCAAGAACAGACTTAAGTAAATAGGTAGTAACCGCGGGTTGAAGCGTTTTATTGAGTTCATAAAAGTCCTTTTTGCCGTTCAATTATTGGCCCGTGGCTCAAGTACTCTTGTGCCACGGCAGGACAGTATTCAAACTTATTGCGCCACGCCTAGTGGCGTACATATATTCTTTCAAATCAGCCAGAATAAACGCCTTATCCAATACCCTGCCGATCAGATGCCACTTCGCCAGGAACTTGCCTGAGCCATGAGTGCTTGTTTATTTTTCGGGACAATATAGAGACACATAAACACCCGCCTATCGGTTTGCGCGCAGCCACTCCAAAACCCGCCCGTGCCCTACCCACAACTTAGGTGTCCATCTTTCAACTAGCATTTCCCGCATTGGAACGGGCCATACAACTTATTTAGTTGGTATCTCGCAACAACAAGTTACCTACAGGCAGAACATCGCCACCCTTAGCCCTTATTGAAAGCCACTTATCCCGGACTATCCCAAACAAATAAACTAACGCAAAGGCCGGACACCTCAGCCCTGTTGCAGCGGCACATCAATTCCCGCTTAAAAGTACTTCGCACGTTACGCTGCAAGCTTCCTTACGACTCACTCTGGGTCGCGGCCAATCGCGTTTAAAAAACTGAACGCCACATTACGCCCATAAACAAGGTGGGGCGGCTAGATCAATGCCCATACCGCCGGACTCACCACCAACCCTACCCCCGCGACTCCCAGCGCCAGCCGTGGGCGATAGGGCAACAGCACCACCAGTAGCAAGGCACTGCCCATCAGCACCGCGCACCACTGCACCAATCCCAGGCCCCAATCGGCGGCGGTGAGGGCCGCGGCGAGCGACAGCGCCAGCAGCAGCCAACCGCCCAGGCACAGGGCCAGGCGTTGGCCGGCGGTGGGTTTGCGGCCCAGCAGGTCGTGGTGATGGCGGTCCATGGCCAGGCACAGGGCGGTGAAGCCGCTGTAGCACAGCAGCGATGGCAGCAGCATTCAGGTCACCTCGGGGTTGGCGGGCAAGGGCCGCGGGCGTTCGGCGCGGGGTTGGGCGGGCGCTTTCTGCGGGGCCGGGCGCTGCATTTTCCAGGCAGCCCAGGCCAGGAACAGGCCGCTGCCCAGGCAGGTCAGGTCGAACCCGGCCATGATCCAGTCGCCGCCGGCCATAGAGGCCAGCACATGTTGGCCGGTGGTCAGGGCATTGAGCAGCGGCACCGCGATAAACAGCAGGGCCGCCAGCCCCAGTTGCTCGACCCAGGCCCGGCACCCAGGCCGCAGCACCGCGTGGAGCAGGCTCAAGCCCCAGGCGATGAAGAAGCTGTTCACTTCCCAGTCGGCCCGCTCAGCAAATTGCGCGGGCAGCAGGCGATTGGCCCAGAAGAACACCGCCACCGCCAGCACCAACCCAGCCATGCTGGCGATGTTGAGCACCTCTACCAGGCGCAACTCGAACGGCATTACCCCGCTCTTGGCGTGTTTCAACTGGCGTTTGCCGAGCCAGATCACCAGCCCGGTGCCGATCATCGCCGTGCCGGCCAGGCCACAGAGGAAGTACAGCCAGCGCAGCACCGGCCCGGCGAACAGGCCCATGTGCAGGCCCACAAAACTGCCGCCAATGGCCATCGGCAGCGATTGCGGCACAGCCTCTTTGAGCAGTTGGCCATCGATACCACCAAAGGACAGGGAGCGGCCGAAATCCTGCACCACGTGGTCGGCGTTGTGGGGGAAGACGTTGACCGAAGCGTTGGCGTCCCCCGGGTGGTTCACCGTTAGGCGCCCCGCTCGCCCGCCGGCCCAGTGCTCGCGCGCCTGGGCCAAAAACGGCGCCAGGGGCAGCAACTGCCCGGGTTGCCCGGCGGCCGGCAGGTTGTTGTTAGAGGGAAACGCCTCCTTGAAAAATGCCCGGGAATCGTTGCCGTAACTGGCCACGATGCTGGCCGGCATAACCAACGTCATGAAGATCACCAGGCTGCTGTAGGTAATCATCAGGTGGAACGGCAGCACCAACACGCCCACCGCGTTGTGACCGTCGAGCCAAGAGCGCTGGCCCTTGCGCGGGCGGAAGGTGAAGAAGTCCTTGAAGATTTTCTTGTGGGTGATGATCCCCGTGACCAGCGCGATCAGCATCACCATGGCCGCCGCAGTCGATAGCCAGCGCCCCCACGGATAGGGCATCTGCAATTGAAAATGGAAGCGGTAAAAGAAGTTGCCGCCAGCGGTGTCGTGGCTCACTCGCTCGGCGCCGGTCAGCGGGTCGAGCACTTTGTCGAAGAACTCGCCGCGCTCGCCCTCGTTCTTGGCCGGCCGTTGCCAGGCCACGGAGAGGCCCGGTTGGCGCTCGTGCGGCAGGCCGATAAACCAGCGCGCCGCGCCTTGGGCATGCGCCTGCAGGTAACCTTGCGCCAGGGCAACGCTTTGCTCGGCGTTGACGCTGTGCACCGGCGGCAGGGGCTGCATCCAATGGGTCATTTCATCCTTGAAGTACGACAGGGTGCCTGTCAGAAAAATCGCAAACAGCAGCCAGCCGAAAATTAGCCCGGTCCAGGTATGCAGCCAGGCCATCGCCTGGCGAAAGCCCTCTTTCATGTGCGCCCCACCCAGTAGGCCAGCGCACTGACAGTGGCCAGTACCGCGCCCGGCACGCCCAACCCCAACCACGCCTGCAACGCCGTGCGGCAGGCAAAGCACCAGAGCACCGCCACCAGGTACACCAAAAACGACGTCATCATCCCACTGGCCACCGCATCCGCACGGGAGATGGGCAGCAACGCCGTCATGCACACGCTGGCCAACGCCGCCAGCAGATAACCACCGAAGACCGCCGCCAGTACCCGTGAGGTCACTGCCAGGCGATAGGAAACCGGCAACGCGCCGTTTTTGCTTTTCATGTTTCGACCTTGAAACCCATGACGTGCGCTGCGGCCATAACGCCGGACCCGCACCTTGATGGGGCACAGTATAATGATAAATATTCTCGTTTGCAAAATACTCCTGTTCGCACGGTCAAGCGCCAAAGCCTTATTACCGAGTAGGACACTTCGCCGGCGCCACCGGCCAAGGGCGCTGGGGCAACATCGTGGGAGCCTGGCTTGCCAGCGAGGGCGATCTGAAGGGCGTCATCGCGGGCGGGCCCGCTCCCACAGAGGGTGGGCGGGCGTCGGATGGGCATTGCTGGCCTGTGGGAGTCTGGCTTGCCAGCGAGGGCGATCTGGAGGGCGTCATCGCGGGCGGGCCCGCTCCCACAAAGGTTGGGCAGGTGTTGGATTGGCATTGCCAGCCTGTGGGGGCTGGCTTGCCTCAATAGAACAACCGCGGCTCCGGCGCGGCCAGGAGGCTGGCGAGTTTGGTCAGGGCGAAGGCCAGTTCTTCGCGGGTTGGCGTCATCAGTGCGATGCGCACTCCCCGGGTAGACCCTGTGCGCTGGGCCAGGAACTGGCTGCCGCTGACCACCGTCACCCCGTTGGCCCGCGCCAGGTTGGCGAACTCGTCACTGGTCCACGGCTGCGGCAATTCCAGCCAGATATGGAAGCTGTTGGGCTGGCTGCGGATGTCGTAGCCGCCGAGGATCTCCAGGGCCATTTGCTGGCGCTGCGCGGCCTCGTCCTGCTGCACTTTCACCAGTTCGGCGCCCATGCCGCTGTTGATAAGGTTGCTGGCCAGTTGCGCCATCAGCGGCGAGGGCATCCATACGCTGCTGCGCACCATGGACGACAACCGCGACAGGGTTTCGGCCGGTGCATACAGGTAGCCGATGCGCAGCGCCGGCAGGATGCTCTTGGACAGGCTGGTCAGGTACACCGAGCGCTCCGGCGCGTAGGCCGACAGTGGCTGGTGGACGTTGCGGGTTTCGAGGAAGCCGTAGATATCGTCGTCGATGATGAACAGGTCGAACTCGCGGGCGATCTGCGCGATTTCGGCGCGCCGTTCGGCGGGCATGATCGAGTTGGTCGGGTTCTGGTGGGTGGTCACGCAGATCAGCAGCGCCGGGCGATGCTCGATGCACATCTGGCGCAGCGACTCGGGCACCAGGCCGAACTCATCCACCTGCACACCCTTGAGGCGCCGGCCCAGGCTGTGGGCCAGGGAGATGATGCCGGGGTAGCAGTATTCCTCGCAAAGAATCACCTGGTTGGCCTGCGACAGGCTGCTGATAGCCACCAGCAAGCCATGCTGGGCACCGGCGGTAATCACGATCTGCTGCCAGGACGCCTGCGGCAGGCTGCGCTGCACCCACGCCGCGCCCGCTTCTTTATGCACCGCGTGGCCGCCATCGGTGGTGTAGTCGAGGATCCGCCCCAGGCCCGGCGATTGCGCCAGCTCGACGATGGAGCCACGCAGCCATTCGGTCATGCCGCTGTCGTTGGGCTTGATGATGGACAGGTCGATGTGCCCCGTCTCGGCCTTGCTGGCCGGGCTCTTGAGCACCTGCGACGCGGGTTGGGTCACACGTTTGTGCAGCACGAAGGTGCCGCGCCCCACTTCGCCAACCACCAAACCGCGTTTGCCCGCTTCGTCATAGGCACGGCCGATGGTGCCTGGCGTGACTTTCAGGGTTTCGGCCAGCTCTTTGAGGGTGGGCAAGCGATCACCCGGTTCCAGCCGCGCGGCGAGGATGTCGCGCTCGAGGGCGTCGGCGATCATCAGGTAGACCGGCTGCGCTTGGCCGCTGTATTGAGGAACCCACATAGGGACAACACCAGAAATTGCAAGAACGCGGAAGCCTAGCATGAAAAAAAGCATAAGAGTAATCGCACAGCATTAGGTGCAATATTCACCGATTAACATCATTACACCCCTTGAGACTTTTCCGACAACCAAGCCCTTTCCCATCCCCCGCGTCTACCGCTCGGCCGCACAATCACGGTGCATTTTTTGCCCTGTAGGGCGCTGTCCCTTTGCACCGGGAAAACCGTTTAAACCTCCACTCCCTGGCCGCTCAAGTCACTTTCGACGAAAAAAAACACTGGGAAATTTCCTTTTCTAATCATCACCTTAAACGGCCTCAGCGGCGCAACGCACACGGACCATCGAAGAAATAAATTGAATCGATTTAATTTTTATAATTACAATTATTAAATCGACTCAATATCGACGCACATACCATGCTGCCGCCGGGTCGAGAGGGCGATGCGCCACGCGCCGCCATCGGTTCCACAACAACAATCGTGCTGCCGCCACGCCGCACGAAATCTAATGGCATCAAGCACCGGAATATGGGGTTTCACCGCAAATGGAAAGCGCACATCCGAAGTTCGCCGCCGAGGCCGTCACCTCCCTGGAAATCAGGCTGCCATGGGTCAACTCCAGCGCCTGGCAAACCGTTCTCAACCACACGCCACTGGATTTTGAAGCCAACAAGGACATCTACTTCCAACTCAAGGAACAAGCCCAGGACGTGCTGGGCCCGGCCCTGACCCAGCAGATCCGCCGCTTTGTCGAAGACCCGCAACTGACCTCCCTGGTGATCCGCAACTGCCCGCGCGACCGCGACATTCCGCCTACGCCCTACTCCGGCGTGCTGAGCCCCAAAAGCACGCCGATTGCGTGCTTGGTGAGCCTGTCGCTGCACAGCCTGCTGGGCATCAACCCGGTGGTGTACGAGGGTGAAAACGACGGGCGCCTGTTCCGCCACGTGATCCCGGCCCGCGCCTCAGGTGCACAAAAAAGCTCCCACGGCTCGCGGCTGCGCTTTTCTTATCACGTGGATAACCCCGACCTGCCGCTGTCCTCGGAAACCCTGGAAGGCGCCTCATGCTGCCCCGAGTACCTGTCGTTCTTCGGCATGCGCTGCGACCCGCGCATCAATACCACCCTGGTCAGTGTCGATGAGGTGGTCGCCGCCCTGCCCGCGTCCACGGTGCAGGCCCTGACCCAGGCGCAGTTCGAGATCCGCCGCCCCGACTCCTTCGCCAGCAACCGCCGCCATACCCCGCACCTGCCCTTGCTGGTGCGGGGCCTGGGCGGTGAATGGCTGTGCCGCCTCGATTGCGAAAACACCTACGCCATGAACGCCGAAGCGCAATGCGCCCTCAACGCCTTGAAAGCCCTGGTGGAATCGCGCCAGTTCGACGAGGCGCACCTGCTGCTGCCGGGGGATTTCATGATCTTCAAGAACCAGCGTGTGCTCCACGCCCGCGATGGTTTCGAGCCCCACAACGACGGCGCCGACCGCTGGCTGATCCGCCTGTTCGCGGTCAACGACTTGAACCGGGTGCGCTTCACCCGCGCCGATCACCTGTACGAAGTTTTCTCCTGATTTTTCACCTTTCACACATCGGACATTGCTATGGAACTGCTGGGATCGTTTTGGGCTGAACACTGGGTTTTCGCGATCCTGCTGCTGGGGGCCATCGCCTTTATCGCGGGGTTTGTCGACAGCATCGCCGGCGGCGGCGGGCTGTTTCTGGTGCCGGGTTTCCTGCTGGTGGGCCTGCCGCCGCAAGTGGCCCTGGGCCAGGAAAAACTGGTCAGCACCCTGGGCACGCTGGCGGCCATCCGCAACTTTCTGGCCAACAGCAAAATGGTCTGGAAAGTCGCCCTGGTGGGCGTGCCGTTTTCCCTGTTGGGCGCCTACCTGGGCGCGCACCTGATTATTTCCATCTCCCAAGACACCGTGGGCAAGATCATCCTGGCGCTGATTCCGTTCGGCATCCTGATTTTCCTTACCCCCAAGGATCGCCCGGTAGAGGAGCACACCCTGAGCAACGCCATGCTCTACACCGTGGTGCCGCTGACGTGCATGGTGATCGGCTTCTATGACGGCTTTTTCGGCCCGGGCACCGGCAGCATGTTCATCATCGCCTTCCACTACCTGCTCAAGATGGACCTGGTGTCCAGCTCGGCCAACTCGAAAACCTTCAACTTCGCCTCGAACATCGGCGCCCTGGTGGCCTTTGTCATGGCCGGCAAAGTCATCTACCTGCTGGCCCTGCCGCTGGTGCTGTGCAACATCCTGGGCAACCACATGGGCAGCGCGCTGGCGATCCGCAAAGGCAGCGAGGTGGTGCGCAAAGTGCTGGTGCTGTCGATGCTGTGCCTGTTCGCCAGCCTTGGCGTGAAGTACCTGGCCTGATTTTTCAACCGGAGAGCAGTATGAAAACCGCATTCGTGACCGGCGCTTCCGCCGGGTTCGGCGCCGCCATTTGTCGCCAACTGATCGCCGACGGCTACCGGGTGATCGGCGGCGCGCGGCGTGCCGACAAACTGGCGCAATTAGAGCAGGAGTTGGGGGAGAACTTCATTCCCCTGACCCTGGACGTCACCGACCCGGCCTCACTGGACGCCGCCGTGGCGCTGATCCACGACTCTTCCTTGCCCATCGACGTGCTGGTCAACAACGCCGGCCTGGCCCTGGGCATCGAGCGCGCGCAACACGCCGACGCGCAGAACTGGGAATGCATGATCGCCACCAACATCACCGGGCTGGCGATGGTGACCCACAAGATCCTGCCAGGCATGGTGGCCGCCAACGCGGGGCTCATCATCAACATCGGCTCGATCGCCGGCACCTACCCGTACCCGGGCGGCAACGTCTACGGCGCGAGCAAGGCGTTCGTCAAACAGTTCAGCCTCAACCTGCGCGCCGACCTGGCGGGCACCCGGGTGCGGGTAACCAACATCGAGCCGGGGCTGTGTTCGGGCACGGAGTTTTCCATGGTGCGCCTGGGCGGCAACCATGAGGCGGTGGCGGCGTTGTACAAGGATGTGGACGCTATTTCACCCCAGGACCTGGCCAACACCGTGTCGTGGATCGCCGGGCAACCGGACCACGTCAACATCAACTCCCTGGAAATCATGCCCGTGGCCCAGACCTACTCGGCCCTGAGCGTGGCCCGCAACCTGTAGAACCCTCGCGCCGTGGGAGCCTGGCTTGCCAGCGATAGCGATCGTGAGACCGCCATCGCGGGCAGGCCCGCTCCCACAGCTGAACGGGGGTACGGGTGCGGTTTTCATTTTTTCCTGTGTGGGAGCGAGCCTGCCCGTGATGGCGGTACTCGATGGCGGTGACAAGTGGTAGATCCCACAGGGTCTGAGGAGATCACTGGCCCCCGCCCAAAACAAAACAGGCCTGCATGTGCAGGCCTGTTTTCGTTGGGGTGACTCAGCCGTCAGCTATTGAGCGCGGCCTGTTCGTTTTCCAGGAATTCATCCTCCAGCAGCGCGTCGTTCGCCTTGGGGGAAATATCAGTCGGCGTGGCGGCAGTGCGTTTGCCGCGCAGTTTGCCAAACAGGTGTTCCAACGCGTGCTCAAGTTTGGTGGCGGCGCCTTCGACCGCTTGCTCCAAGGTATCGGCCTTGTGCGTTACCGAAACCGGCTGATGGCCTTTTGGCCGTGCTTCGAGTTGGCAGCGCATGTCATGGGGGCCAGGCTTGTCGCCGTTCTCGTCCCGCAGGTGAACCTCGACACGGGTCAGGTCCTCTTCATAGCGTTCGAGCGTGCTTTCGATGGTAGTACGGACCCACTCCTCCAGACGGACACTGCTTTGAATATGGTTATCGCTATTGACCTGGATTTGCATAGTTCTTCCCTTATTTCAGCTAGCTCGCGAGAGGTACAACGCCTACGCCTTAAAGCGAAAATTCGCGACCTCTTAACTACAGAGTTGCGCCACCAAGGCGACATTTCAACCCCTAAAAAAAGATAATTACGAATAGACAAATAAAGCCGGACATGGGGCAAAAGCACTGTTATGGTCGGGAGTTAGCTAAGCACTGGCCTTGCGAAAATACCCTCTCTTTGTAGTAAGCGGGCTAGCCCGCTTACTACAACAACAGTCGCTCTGTGGGTGCGTGGGGGCTACCGCGTAGCCCGCTCGCTACGGGGTGCAACGTGCGAAACGCCGCCGCTTCTGCCACCAGCCAATCATGCACCGCCCGCACGCCCGGGTGGCTCAGCGCACCCGGGGCGTAGAGCAGCATATAGCGCTTGTAATTGGGCACCGCGACGCCAAACGGCACGATCAGGGTGCCGCGCTCCAACTCGTCATTGAGCAAAGTACGACGGGCGATGGCCACACCCATCCCGGCAATGGCCGCTTCGATGGTCAGGTGGTTGCGGTTGAAGGTGTGGCCGCGCCGCACGTCGGCATCGTGAAAACCGATGGCATCAAGGTAGAACTCCCACTCCGCATACTCGTAGCTGCCGCGCCACGCGGTGATGTCGTGCAGCAGCGGGAAGCGCACCAGGTCTGCCGGGCCGTGCAAGGGTGGGCGGCCGCGCAGCAGGCTCGGCGCGCAGACCGGGAAAATCTGCTCATCGAGCAAGGTGGTAGATAACAGCCCCGGATAGCTGCCGTCGTTAAGGTCGATGGCCAGGTCAAAGTCGCCTTCGTGCAGCGCCACGCTGCTGTCCTCGGCCACCAGGCGCAACTGAATGTCCGGGAAATGCTGCTGCAAGCGCGGCAGGCGCGGCGTCAGCCATTTGCTCAAAAAGGACGGGATCGAGCGCAGGCGCAAAGTGCCGCTGATCCTCCCTGCATCCAGCCGGCGCAGCTCGGCGTCGATGCTGCCGTAGGCCTCATTGACGGTAATAGCCAAACGCTGGCCCTCGGCGCTCAACTCCACGCCCCGGGCGCGGCGGTGGAACAGGCGAAAGCCCAGGCGTTCTTCCAATTGCCGGATCTGCTGGCTGACCGCGCCGGGGGTGATGTGCAGTTCCTCGGCGCAACGAGTGAACGACAAGTGCCGCGCCGCACAGGAAAACACGTGCAGCCAGACGTAGGTTTGGCCATGGAATTGCCGGCTCATTGTTTAGTCCTGCTAAAGGCTGTCTTAGGAAGTTTCGTTGGTCACTGGCGACCGAGCTAGGCAGTATCGCCGACCTCACGCTTGTCCTACAGAAAATGGCAGCGATTTTTCTTCCATTACTTGTAAGGCTTTAGCATGGCTATCAGCGTTTTCGATCTCTTCAAAGTCGGCATCGGTCCGTCCAGCTCCCACACCGTCGGCCCGATGCGCGCCGCTGCCACCTTCGCCCAAGCCCTTTACGACCAGGGTTTGCTAGGGGACGTGCGGCGCGTCGAGGCACGCCTGTATGGCTCGTTGTCCGCCACCGGCATCGGCCATGCCACCGACCGCGCCACGGTCATGGGCCTGATGGGCGAATGGCCCGACAGCATCGACCCCAACAGCATCGCCCCGCGCATCGCCCTGTTGCGTGACAGCGGCGAACTGCTGCTGGCCGGGCGCATCAGCATCGCCTTCGACTGGCAGCGCGACCTACTGCTACTCGACGAGAGCCTGCCCTACCACCCCAACGCCATGTCCCTGAGTGCCTTTGGCGATACCGGCCTGTTGTGGGAACAAACCTATTACTCCGTAGGCGGCGGTTTTATCGTCGAAGCGGCCGAGGCGGAGTCGGGGATCGCGCCGACGGCCGATGTGCAATTGCCCTACGACTTCAACAGCGCTGCCGAACTGCTGGCCCTGTGCAATCAGCACGGCTTACGGGTCAGCGAACTGATGATGGCCAACGAACGGGCCTGGCGCAGCGACGCCGACATCCGCAGCGGCTTACTGCATATCTGGGCGGTGATGCGCGAATGCGTCGAGCAGGGCCTGCGCCACGAAGGCCTGCTGCCCGGAGGCCTGGATGTGCCGCGCCGGGCAGCGAAACTGCACCGCAGCCTGTTGGAAATCGGCAAGCCCAACGTCATCACTTCCACCTTGTCGGCGATGGAATGGGTCAACCTCTTCGCCCTCGCCGTCAACGAAGAAAACGCCGCCGGCGGGCGCATGGTCACCGCGCCCACCAACGGCGCGGCGGGGATCATCCCGGCGGTGCTGCACTACTACATGAAATTCAACCCGCAAGCGTCAGACGACGACGTGGTGGCGTTCTTCCTCGGTGCCGCCGCCGTCGGCATCCTGTGTAAGAAAAACGCCTCCATCTCCGGCGCCGAAGTGGGCTGCCAAGGCGAAGTCGGCTCAGCCTGCGCCATGGCTGCCGCCGGCCTGGCGGACGTGCTCGGCGCCACCCCAGAGCAACTGGAAAACGCCGCCGAAATCGGCCTGGAACACAACCTCGGCCTGACCTGCGACCCGGTCGGTGGCCTGGTGCAAGTGCCGTGCATCGAGCGCAACGCCATCGCCGCCGTCAAAGCGATCAACGCCACCCAAATGGCCCTGCGCGGCGACGGCAAACACTTCATTTCCCTGGACCGGGTGATCCGCACCATGCGCGATACCGGCGCCGACATGCACGACAAATACAAAGAAACGTCACGGGGCGGCCTGGCCGTGAACTGGGTCGAATGCTGATGCACCTCTCGTCGCTTGTAGCTGAAATCTTGCAGCGCTAGTACGAACCAATCCGCCGCACAACGAGTCAATCAGTGCATGTTCCCAGCCAGCGGTAACGCCTCATGGACAACCCTTTCCAACTGATAACCGACACCTTCGCCCCGCAGTACCAGGTCAACCTGAGTATCCAGGGCCCGGACGGCAGCATCATGCTCACCCTGTCCGAGGCCGGGCGGGTGGTGGCCAAACGGCTTATCAGCACCGCCCAACGCAACGACCCACAGCGCCTCAAACGCGTGGTGCAAAGCATCCAATTCGGCATCGCCATCGAGCAGGGCCACAGCGCCCTGGCCATACTCGAAGCCATGACCGACGGCGATAGCATGGGCTTGCCCGCCCCGGCCAAGCCCTCCTTCACAACCCACTCCGAACCTGCCCTGTAGCAAGCAGGCCTGCCTGCGCTCGGGCCCGAAGCGGCGGTAAAACGGGCCTGGCACACCGCCGCCAAGGGCTGCTGCGGTTTACCAGTCGTAGGTCACTTCCAGGTTGGCCGTGCGTTCCTGGCCGTAGTAGCAACCGAACCCGTAGTTGCAGGCCGAGACGTATTCACGGTCGAACAGGTTCTGTACGTTGAGGCTGGTTTGCACGCCTTTGAGGCTGGGGCTCAGGCGCGCCAGGTCGTAGCTGACCGTTGCGTCGTAGACCACGAATGACGGGGTCTTGAAGGTGTTGCCCGAATCGCCGAACTTCTTCCCGGTATAGCGCGCGCCGCCGCCCAGCGTCAGGCCCGCCAGGCTGTCGCCAGTGAAGTGGTAATCGGCCCACGCCGAGCCGGTCCAGGGTGCTTGGGCTTCGTTGCGGTTGCCTTCGTCGCCGTAGTTGCTCTTGGTGTAGAACGAGTCCAGGTACGCCAGCGCCGCAATCAACTCAACATTGCCAAATACGCCCTTGGCCTCCAACTCCACCCCGCGCGAGCGCACTTCGCCTTCCTGGATCTGGTACTCGGGGTATTCCAGGTCACCGGTCAATACGTTTTTCTTGGTCACTTCAAACGCCGAGAGGGTCAGCAGGCTGTGTTCGTTGGGCTGGTATTTGACCCCCACTTCGTACTGCTCGCCCTCGATGGGTGCAAACGCCCCGCCGCCGCGCTTGGGCGCCTTGGTGCCCAGGTTGGGCATGAAGGATTCGGAGTAACTGACGTAGGGCGCCAAACCAAAGTCCGTCAGGTAAGTCAGGCCAATGCGGCGGGTCAATTGCTTGTCTTTTTGCGGCTCGGTTTTGCCGCTGAGCAAGTCGCGGTTTTCGATTTCGGCCCAGTCTTCGCGCAGGCCCACGGTGAGGACGAACTGATCGAACTTGACCTGGTCCTGCACGTACACGCCCTTCTGGGTCACGGTGTTGTCCCACTTGGTGGTCAGGGTCGGTACGCCCATGGTGGGGTAGTTGCTGGGCTTGTAGAGGTCGATGATCTCCGCGCCATACAGGTTGTAGCCGGTGTATTTGCGGGTGAATTTGCGGTACTCGAACCCGGTCAGCAGGGTGTGTTCCAGCGGCCCGGTGTTGAAGCGGCTCTGCAGGTTGTTGTCGATGGTGTAGGCGCTATTGTGCTGCTGCCAGTCGAGTTTGGTGCGGGTGGCGCGGGTGTCGTCGACGCTGCCGTCGGGCAGGCTGGCGAAGCGGTTCAAGTAGAAGCCTTTGTAGCGGTCGTTGACGTCGGTGAAACGGGCGGTCTGGCGGTACTCAAACGTTTCGTTGAAGGCGTGGGAAAAATCGTAGCCCAACACGTATTGATCGCGGATGTAGTCGTTCCAGTCCGAGTCGCCAAGGAAGGTGTCGCGGTCGATGTGCTGGCCCTTGGCGTTGCGGTACAGCGTGCCGATGGCCGGCAGCGCCTGGTAGTCGGCCAGGGCTTTGTCGCGTTGCAGTTGCGCGTAGAGGGTCAGCGCCGTGGCGTCGTCGGGCGCCCAGGTCAGGCTCGGCGCCAGCAGGGTGCGAGCGTCGGTGGCGTGGTCGACCTGCTCGTTGCCGTCCTTGGCCAAGCCAATGAGGCGATAGCTGAGGGTTTTCTGTTCGTCGATTGGGCCGCTGAAATCGAACGCACCATTGACCCGGTCGTAACTGCCTACGCCCATTTTGACTTGGTGGCGCGCCTCCAGGGTCGGGCGCTTGGAGACCATGTTGACCATGCCGCCGGGCTGGTTCTGGCCGAACAGCACCGAGGCCGGGCCTTTAAGCACTTCAATGCGCTCCAGGGTGTAGGTGTCGATCTGCGGCGCGCCGCCCAGGCTGCCGGCGTACGGCAGGTAGGCGCCGTCGAGGTACAACAGGGCTGGGGCGAAACCACGGCTGGCCACTTCGTCGGCGATGGTGTTGCGGTCGGTGTAGCCGTTGGTGTCGATGCCTGGGGTGTAGCGCAAGGCCTGGGTCAGGTTGCGCGCGCCCTGGGTGGTGACCTGGTCGGCGGTGACCACATTGATGGTCTGGGGGATTTCCATGATCGGTGTGTCGGTCTTGGTCGCCGTCGCCGTGCGCGTGGCGACGTAGCCCTGCACCGGGCCCCAGGCGTTCTCCTGGGCCTGGGCGTTGATGGTGGTCGGCGCCAGGTTCAGCGCACTGTCATCGGGCAACGGGTAGAGGCTCAGGGTGCCGTTGTCGGTGACGGCTAGGCCCAGGCCACTGCCGGCCAGGGCCTGATACACGGCTTGCTCGGCGCTGAAATTGCCGCGCACCGGCGCCGATTTTTTACCGTGCAACAAACCCGGCGCCACCGACAGCGTGCGCCCACTCTCGCGGGAAATGCGGCTGAGGCTGTCGCCCAGGCTCCCGGCGGGAATGTCGAAGAACTGCGCGGCCGAGCGGCTGGCGGAGACGGCATCGGCCAAGGCGAACGACGGCTGGCCAACAACGGCCAGGGACACGGCAAGTGCCAGCAGGCCGGGACGGAGAGTGAACTGGGGCATAGGAATTGCGCTCATGGGTAGTGGGCTATCGACAACCCAGACCCACGAGACAAGTAACCCCCTCATACTTTTTACAAATAATTCGCATTCATCGCACGTCGATCACCGTCAACAGCGGCCCATAACGGGTCACGCTGATCGGCAGCGTTTGCTCCAGCGCCGCCAGGGTGTGCTCGCTGTCGTCCAGCGGGAACACGCCGTAAACCCGCATCCGCGCGGCCTGCGGGCTGATGCGCAGCAACCCGGGGCGGTACGGGCGTAAAGCGTCTACCAGCGAACCCAAGGGCTCGTCGCGGACATCGATGCGGCCCTCACGCCAGTCGGTGCGGCTGCGCAACGACAGTGCCAGCGGCTGGATCTGCGCGGCGTCGAACCAGGCCGCGTGGCCCTCTTCAAGCCGGGTGCGCTGACCGCCACGGGTGGTCAACTGCACGCTGTGCTGCTGCACCGACACCAGGCTGCCACCCGCCTCCTGACGCACCTGGAACTGGGTGCCCAAGGCCTGCACTTCGCCCACCGCGGTGGCGACCACAAACGGCCGCCCGGCGTCGCGGGCCACGTCGACGAACACCACGCCCTCGCGCAGGCGCAGCAGGCGCCGCGCGGGGTCGAAGTGGATGTCCACACTGCTGCGCGCATCCAGGGTCACGCGGCTGCCATCGGCCAGCACGAAAGTGGCGCGCTCGCCGGTGGCAGTGCGCCAATCCGCCAGCCACCCGTCCAGGGGCGCGACGCGATCGGCCAACCCCGCGCCACTCACGCCCAACAACAGCATCAGCGCACCACCGGCCAGCACGCGGCGCCGCTGCGGGGAGTCGGGCAAGGCCAAGGCCTGGCTCGCCGCATGCAATTGGCCAGGGCTGCGGGCCTCGACCTCGCGCAAATCGGCAATCGGTTGCTGCAACAGGCTGCTGACCCGTTGCCACGCCTGCTGATGGGCTGGGCTTTCGTTGAGCCACCGTTGAAACGCCTCGCACACGCCGGCCTGATCCGCCGCCGACTCCAGGCGCAGCAACCAGTCCACCGCCGCGTGCGTGGCGGCATCTACCCGCGCGCCGCTCATGGCGCGGGAACCGCATCGGCAAGGCAATGCACAAAGGCGCGGCGCAGGTCGCGCTCCACGGTAGCGAGGGAAACCCCCACCACTTCGGCGATCTGCGGCTGGGACAAGCCTTCCAAACGGCTGAGCAGGAAAATCCGCCGCACCCGCACCGGCAACCCGCACAGCAAACGGTCGATGCTCTCCAGCGCCTCGCGCACCAAGGCCAGGTCTTCTTCGGAGGGGAAAAACTGCTCCGGCAACAGCGCCAGGCTATCGAGATAAGCCTGCTCCAAGCGCTTGCGCCGCCAGAAACTGAACAGCAGGCGCTTGGCCACCGTACTGAGGAATGCGCGGGGCTCGTCCAGGCGCACCAGTTGCCGGGAGTCGAACACCCGCAGGAACGTATCCTGGGTCAGGTCGGCGGCATCTTGCGGACAACGCAGTTGCCGATACAGCCAGGCACGCAGCCAGCGATGATTCTCATCGTAAAGGCTGGCGAGGATGACCTTGGGATCAGAAGGAATAGACACGCAACACGGCCCGGCATGAATGGTAATTGATCTCATTATCAAACTGAGTTGCGGAAAATTGCAATCGCCCTGTGCTCCAGGCCGGTGCGCCCGCCGCACCGGTGCTGGGCTCAACTCTCGCCTTTGTCGTCGTTCAGCGCTTCACGGCTGGTATGGGGCGAACTGCCGACCTTCACCGAGGGGTACTGGGACGAGGCATAACGCACCACCAAAATGGCAAACGCCAACAGCAAAATGCCGCCACACAGGTAAATGATCCCCAGGTCCGGCGGGTTGTGGTGCGACACGTTGGAAATCAGCAAACGGGTCAACGCGGTGATGGCCACGTAAATCAGAAAACGCACGGGCATGTGGTTGGTCTTGAAGTAAATCCCCACCATCGCACCCAGTTCGAGGTAGATGAACAGCAGCAGAATGTCGTCGATCTTGATGTGCCCGGCTTCGATCATCTGCAAAAACTCCATCACTGCCGCCCAGGCTGTGACGGCACCGATGGCGAACAGCGCCAGGTAATGGAAGGTTTCGACAAACAGGTTGCCCAGGGATTCGGCCAGTTGATGGACGTTCTGGCGAAGGTTTTCGGCCCAGTTTATTTTCACGGAGGTACTTCCTTAGGTCGGCTCGACCGGATCATGCGCGATGAAGGTGACGGTTTTCTGCATGCAGAAAAAAGGCCAGGGGCGCAGCTTAGATGGCAAACGGCTGGCACGGGGCACGTCATGTGCTGTAGCAAGCAAAAATGCCACTATCCAAACCCGAAAGATTCGCCTATGCTTTTAGCTGTATAAAAACACAGTAGTCGTAGAGACAACTTTTCGTGAAGGCATGTGAGGTGGTGAATGGCCGTCGAAGTGGTATACCGCAGCAGCCGAGATCTGGAGCGTTTGTTCATTGTTTTCTACACCTAATGCCTGTCCAGTTAGTGTCAAAATGCTTTGTTTTATTGTTTTAAATCAGCGCGTTAGACGCCAACTGACAAATCAGATACAGGAAGGCGGTGCATAGATTTTCGAAAGGACCTATGCCTAGTTATCAATGTTCATATGAAGACAAGCACGGATCGTAGAGATAACATCCATCGGATAGAATTTTTTTCAGGGCATTGCCCCAGGTAGGCAGCCCTTTAATTTTTGAGAGGCCATCATGGCAGTAGAAGTACTTTACCGAAGCACTCGAGATTTGGAGAAGGTTTTTTTGGATCGAAAACTAGCCGATGCACATGATCAAATGCTTGAATTGGCAGAAATTTTAACTTCCGTTCTCATTAAAAATGTACCAGGTCTTGACGAAAAACAAGCGGAGGACGCAAGCATTTTTATGGCGAAAAATAGAGCAATCTTTGCGTCGGCGTTTAAGAGTGGTGCTAATGCGTTGGATCAGTTGACAGGGAAAGACGATAGCGCCAACTGAGATGGTGTCACAACACATAGCCAACCCATTTGATGCATGGCGGAATCAGCATGCTTGAACGTCCCGCTTTCGGCTCCATAATCGCCCTTGATAATGGATAGCTATGGACGGGACGGTGCTTAAACTACTGAGCCTAGAAGTCCGATCGAATGCCCGATGCATCGAGAGTTTCATGGTCTTCGGATGTACTCGCCGCAGAGTCGATCCAATCCTCCTCTTGATCGTGCCAGTCGCCCGTGTCTACCATCAAAGAGTCTTCGACGAACTCTAGCGCCTCAGGATTTGGATTTGCCGCTTCGCAGGTCAATTCGCAGGTGTAATCGAACGACTCATCCAATTCGGCTCCATCGCCTCTTCTGAGATCAGAGTTAGATCCCCACTGCAGTGTTACCCCTATGCTACCGCTTACCCTGATGTGTACAGTCTCTGAGGTAATACTGGTAACCTCATGCGATTCCACATAGATTTCTTCAAGGGAATAGTGCGAGGCTAGCTCATCTACAGCGTCCAAACTTTCCCCAACAATCTGCTGGACCGTCGCATCATTGATCGCATGCGATAAACGATCCCCGACGGCGGCTCTGCACTCTTGGATGCAGGCCATCAGTCCGGCCACGGCTTCGATTGTTTCTACTGCGAGGTGCTCGATGTCGTCCTCCTCCATGAGGAAAACTTCTGGTGTGATGTGGACGTACCCGTTCAAACGGACTACGGCATCTCGAAGCTCCTCAAACTCCTGAGCGAAGTCCAACCGGAGCTTTGTTCGCACGTAGTGGTTGGAAAGCCCGCCCTGCGTTGCATACACACACCGCTCGACTCGCGTTACCTCCGGGACAACGCCTTCTGCCTTCTGCTGCCACCATATGCACTTTTTCACCTCGGCGTCTGGAGCCAGGCGCTTCAGCGTGTGACCCACCAGCTCGCGCATAGCAAAGGCGAAGTTATGAAAGGTATGCGTCCGGCCAAGTCATCTACCCGACCCCGCGAAGCCAGGACATGGTGTGCACTTAAATTTAAGTGGACACCAGTTCTAGCCTTTTAAGCGGGTATTTCATGCAGCCGACACGCCGTTCGTATTCCAAATCCTTCAAGGCCCGGGTCATTCAAGAGTGTGTCCAACCCGGCGCTTCGATTGCCAGCGTTGCCCTCAGCCATAGCCTCAACGCGAACCTCGTCCACAAATGGATTCGGGTGCAAGCGCAGAAAAGCACGGCGCTCCAACCTGCATTCATCCCGTTGCCTATACACGAAACAGTCCACGGATCTTCAGCGAATATCAGCATTGAGATTCTGCACCCGCGCGGCACCGTCAAAGTGAACTGGCCAACCGATAATGCTGCTGCCTGTGCCGCATTCCTTCGAGACCTTTTGCGATGATCCGCATCGACGCCATCTGGCTTGCCACCGAGCCCATGGACATGCGCGCCGGAACTGAAACGGCGCTGGCCAGAGTGATCGCGGTGTTCGGTGCGGCGAAGCCGCACTGCGCCTATCTGTTTGCCAATCGCCGCGCGACTCGGGTCAAGGTGCTGGTACACGATGGGATTGGCGTCTGGCTGGCGGCACGCCGCTTGAACCAAGGCAAGTTTCACTGGCCAGGCATTCGACAAGGCAGCGAAATGCAGTTGGATACCGAACAACTTCAGGCCTTGGTACTCGGCCTACCTTGGCAACGTGTTGGCGCTGGCGGTGCAATCACGCTGCTTTAAAAACTGTAATTGAGGCCTCGGCTTGCTGTCGCATACGGTCTGCTTTGGTAAAATCCACGGCATGACTTCCTCGCCTAATCTCGATCAAATGACTCCCGACCAACTGCGTGCATTCGCTGCGCAATTGCTGTCGCAAGTCGAGACCATGGGCAAGAAGATCAACCGCGATCAAACGGTGATCGAGAAGCTGACCCACGAGATCGCACAGCTCAAGCGTTTGAAGTTTGCCAAGCGTAGTGAGCAGATGAGTCCTGATCAGGCCAGCCTGCTTGATGACCTGATCGATACTGATATCGCGGCGATTGAGGCCGAGCTTCAGGCGTTGCAAATAGCACCAGCGGCGACCGAGGAAAAGCAAAAGCCCAAGCGCACGGCATTGCCGGCAGAATTCCCACGCACGTTGATCCATCACGAACCGGACAATACTCACTGCCCATGCGGCTGCGCACTGAAGCGAATCGGTGAAGATGTCAGTGAAAAGCTGGACTACACACCGGGCGTGTTTACCGTTGAGCGCCATGTTCGTGGCAAGTGGGTTTGCGATGACTGCGAAACGCTGATCCAGGCGCCAGTGCCGGCACAGGTCATCGACAAGGGCATCCCGACGGCCGGGTTACTTGCTCACGTCATGATTGCGAAGTTCGCTGACCATCTTCCGCTTTACCGTCAGGAATCGATTTTTGGTCGTGCCGGCTTGGCGATTCCACGCTCCACGTTGGCTCAGTGGGTTGGTATGACAGGCGTGCAGTTGCAGCCCCTGGTCGATGCCTTGCGGGACGTAGTGATCGGGCAACAGGTCATGCACGCGGATGAAACACCCGTGCAAATGCTTGCTCCAGGCTCGAAAAAAACTCACCGATCTTATGTTTGGGCGTACGCCACCAGCCAGTTCTGCGAGACAGCCGGTGTCGTCTACGACTTCAGCCCCAGCCGCGCTGGCGAGCATGCTCGTAACTTCCTTCAAGGCTGGAAAGGCAAATTGGTCTGCGATGATTTTGGCGGTTACAAGGCCAGCTTCGAACTGGGCGTGACCGAGATCGGCTGCATGGCCCATGCCCGGCGCAAGTTCTTTGAGTTGCACGCAACCAACAAGAGCCAGATCGCCGAGCAGGCCCTGCACTACATCCAGCTGTTGTACGAAGTCGAGAGCGAAGTGCGTAACCTGGAGCCGGATTTACGGCGCCGAATACGGCAAGAAAAAGCCGTACCGGTGATGGATAGGCTGCATGCCTGGATGATCGCCCAGCGTGATCTTGTGCCCGAAGGGTCGGCTATCAGCAGAGCACTCGATTACAGCCTCAAACGCTGGGCAGCGCTGTCGCGCTACCTCGATGACGGGGCAGTTCCCATTGATAATAATTGGGCGGAGGTGCGACACGAAATCGCTTAATGAAGTTGTTCCCCCTTGGTGGGAACCACCCGTGTCACCGGGTGAATCTAGAAGGCTGAATCAAGAGCGCCTTCGACAATGTTACGAGGCGCCGCAAGGTGCGGGGTACCAATCGTGAGAGGCGTACCCTTCTGGCAGCCATGGCCGGACAAGTGCTAGATAGTTGGTATGGTGAACACACGTGAATCTGCGCAACGATCGTTAAATTAAGCGAGCGGAAATGGCTTACACGCTCGAACCAAAATGGTAATGGAGGTGGGAACTGCGTCTTTCTACTACGCATTCGTGACCCACATGCCTCCCGGTCGATAGCAGGCACCTAACCCGACGCACTTCAGTAAGCGGAACGTGGAAATCCCGTATCGCTCCCGTCAGGGAAAGCCGTTTGTAAAAATTGCCCATGGCGGTGCGGGCGAAGGAACGAGGAAAAAGCGAACGCCGTCCTGTAATGGGTTGGATAGAGGTTGAAACATCACTTCACGCGAAAGCGGGCAGACGTCCTCATGTAGTGGTCTAATGAAACCGGACACCCATTTAGGCGAGAATGCTCGCCAGATCGAGGTGTCAGATGACTAAACAACGCCGCTCCTTTACTCCTGAATTCAAGCGCGAGGCTGCCGACCTTGTGCTC
>NZ_JCBCUY010000037.1:0-56652 GCF_059862705.1 Pseudomonas sp. MF08817 | reverse complement strand
GGGTGGTTTTATCGGTGCTGCGTTTGTAGAGGTAAGTGTCGGGGTCGTCGGCGACTTCCTCGGCGCTACCGCGCCGCTCCTTCACCGGGGTCGCCTTCGCCGCCGCGAAGTCCGCCCCATACCGCCCCGCACACAAATCCGGGCGGTGCAGGCGCTCGTTCAAACCCTGCATCAGCCCGGTTTCCACTGACTCATAGGCGGCGCCGGGGTCATTGACGCCATGCAAAAAAATCACGATACCGGGCATATCCCGAGGGATGGCGATCAGTCGATCACCCGGTCGATTAGGGACAAGCCGACTGCGTAGTTCGGCGATAACACTGTAGTTGGGGTCGCTCATGCCTTAGCTCCTTTGAAGGCGGCCATCAGCCCACCTCACGGGGATTCGATGTCCGGTTCGTACTGATTCAACACCTGCTCAAACGCAGTGCTGCCGGCGTATTTGAGCTTGAGCCGTTGCAGTTCAGCGTCCGTGCCTCGGCATTGCTGGTTGATGTCGTCGATGGCCTGCGATTGCTCATCACCTTGGTCGGGGATTTCGCCACGCAAGTGGTCGCACAGGTCCCGCTGTTGAACGAATTCACTGATATCGCTGGGCATTTGTTCCGATCCGCAAGCCACTTGAGTCAATGCGAATAACAGCACTGCCGCTACTGAGAAATGGGTAGTCATCGGTTACTTTCCATCCGTCGACCAATGCGGTTTGTCTCGGTCGCCCCGCAGAAATTTGATAACGCCGTAGGTCTTCCCCACAGCGTGCAACTCAAGGTTCATTTCGGTTCGAGGTTCGGTATTGATGATCACCGCAGTACCTGATGCGTTATTGATAGTGAGGGTCCCCGCCCAACTGATCGTCGTATCGATGGCGTTACCTTCAATATGTCGGGACGTTAGGGATGGAGAGGTTTTAAGGTTTTGCATGCCGTATGCATTGACCATCGCTTTAGCGCCAGCCACGGATTTAACACGCGAATAAGCGCCTGCATCGTCTTGATGGGCCCACTCAATATCGATGCCTTCACGTTCCGGCACGGTTTGTGGGTCAGCGGCTTTGTTCACGATTTGCCATGCCCAGTGCATGAGGAAGGCCCTGTTGGCAGGCCGTAACGTTGCAGAGATGCTGACGGTTGCGCCGGCAGCACGAAGCGCAGCAATGAAGGCCGTTGCCTTCGTCGCAAACGGTGCGGCTAAGTCATCCAGGCTGACGCTGGTCGGAAATTCACTCACCCACGAGCGGCCGCTGGGCTTTTTCGTGGAAATCTCAACAATCACAGGTGTCTGGTCCGACGTGGGTGTGAGGTTGTGTCGGGCTATCGTCATCGTAAGGCACCTCGATTTTGGCGATTTGTGGTGTGTCGGATTGCACGGTTTGGGTGTTGCCGTGCTCGTCGGTGATGCCAATGACGACATCGCCGGACTCAAGCTGAATTCGATATTTCACGTCGCTGAGCGGCACGCCGGTCTGCTTGTCTTTGATGAGATAGGTGAGGTCATAAGGGCTGTTCTTGCTGGGCGCAGGTTTCAGGCCGCTCCCCACACCCGTTGCACCTGAGTCAAGTAACGGCTTCAACACATTCACATTCGCCAACTGCATGGCTTCTCGCTGAATCTTTTCCGTCCCCCCGTCACCTCCAGTGATCCCTTGCACCACGCTGCCATCCTCCAACGCGACGTTGTAAGCCTGCGATAACGCAGCAGCCTTTGCGTCACCTTCGAAGTGCAAAACGTGACGCTGATCTGCCCCATCACGCCCAAACGCTGGCATCGGCACGCGGTCAGTTTTGGGACCGACCCAATCATGGGCCGCCGCATGCACGATGGCGCTGCCCGCCGTACCGATCTCGATGCCGCCGCCAAGCTTGATGTAGCTGCCGTCGTCGGCGACCAAGCGAATGGTCGGCGCCGTCAGGACGATTTCACCTTCCGCCGCCGAGGCGTGCAGGCTCTTGTGTGCATTGAGGGCGATGTCGTCGCTCTGGCCCTGCACCAACACCTTGCCGCGGTTGGCGATGGCGCTGATGCCTGCATCCTGGGCAAACGCAGAGATGCCTTGGCCCGCGTGCAGGCGCATGGCCGCGCCGCTGGTCATTTGCAAGTGGTCCTGCGCGGTCGTGTCGTGGTTGCCACCGGCGTAATGGGCTTGGGATGCAGGGGTAGTGCTGACAATGCCCGCCTCGCCGGTGATGGCGATCAACGGTTCACCACGGCCAGAACTGTCGGCGGCGGGCCATTGATCCAGGGTTTGGCGAAGGGCCTCGATACCGGCGTGATCGAGGGCCTGGGCGCCTTGTGCCGAGGCGGTTTCGCCCAAGGCCTTGAACAGGTCAGCGCATTGGCTGAGCAACTCCAACAGCGCTTCGCGGCCCAGTTGCGGGTCCAGGGCCTGATGTTTGGCATAGCTGGTCAGCAGCAAACCTTGTGCGGCTCGCAAGGCAATTGCGGCGTTAGTGCGCAGCTCCGCGCCGTTGCCCAACGGCTGGGCCCTGCCTTCACTGCGCGGCGCAGTGAGTTTGCCCAGGTTCAACGCACTATCCTGATGGCGGCTCGCCAGCCGGGCGCGCAGTTCACCGGCAGTGTCATCGAACAGCAACTCGTTATAGCCGCAGCCCTTGTGCTCTTTGGTCTTGATCCCGGACAGGGCTTGGTTGGCGGGCAATTGCCCGGTTCCCCCCACGTCGCTGAAGCGTGGCGAGTGGTGGCTGCTGTTGTAGACAGCCCCGGTAATCAACGGCCGGTTGATGTCACCTGCGATAAAACTCACCACCACTTCCTGACCGATGCGCGGCATGAACTGGTGGCCAAAACCGTCCCCGGCGCTGGGCTGGGCCACCCGCAGCCACGCGGTGTCTTGCGCATGCTGCCGGGCGCTGTCGTGCTCATCAGGCTGTTGGCGTTGCCAATGAAAGCGCACTTTCACCCGCGCCCACTCATCGGTGTACACCTCGCCCAACGCTAGATCGCCCACCACGACGGCAGTCAGAGGCCCCGCCACCACTGGGCGTGGCGTCAAGCATTGGGGGCGGTAGGGAATGTCGCGACGAATGCTGGAAAAGCTGTTGCGGTAATCCGCTTTGTCTTCGTTGAGGTAGTTGTTGCGCCCCTGATGTTGGACGCTTAGCAGCAGAAACTCCCTGGCGTACAAATGATGGCGCTGGGCCGGCGCCCCCTCATGCCGGGGATGCTCTGTCAGGGTGAAGGTGTAGCCCGGCTCCATGGCGCGACAGTTGCTGACACCGCGAAAAGTCTTACTCAGCACATGCAAGGCATCGCGGTGGCTGTCGAGCCGATGCTTGGCCTCGCGTTCATCGCCAGCGCTGTATTGCCCTGAAAAGGCGTAGCGCTCCAGTGGCACGGAGCCACTGGCGGGTGTCAGTAGCGCTGTAGACACGCGATCCCACTGGCCCACCTGTTTGTAATCGAACGTGCCAGCGCTAACGGCATCGGGTTGCCGTACGCGCTGGGCGGTCCATTCGCAGATGGTGTCGGCATGGGTCGGGATCGAGCCCTGGAGGTACGCAATCACCGGTTGTTGTGGCAGTGGCGAGAGCCCACGGCAGTCATCGCGCACCACCAGCGTGTGCCCTTTCGCCGTGTGCTCGAAGTAGAACAGCCAGCCCTCTTCTTCCAACAAACGGCGTACGAAGTGCTCGTCGGTTTCATTGAACTGGGTAATACAACTGTGGGTTCGCAGGGGCAGATCCTGCTGAAGATCGAAGCGCAACACCGCCAATGCGCCGTAATGGGCGAACACCGTGCGCAGTACATCCACCACCGTGCGCTCTTGAAAAATACGGGCATCAACCCGCTGCCCCAAATACCAAAGCCATGGGCTCAGTGTCGCGCAGTAGTGGCTCAAGCCACCGTCACTCTTCAAGTAGCTGAAGGCAGTGATATGGCCATGAATGCAGCGGTGGGCGCCGTTGGCCAGTTCGATTTCAAGCAACGCGCCTTGGTCGATCAGGGTCTTGAGTTCAATACGTGGATCAGGGCTCAGTAACGCCAGATCGAAGCTGAACGGTTGCGATATCGCTTCACTGCCGCTGAAGCTGTCCAGCAGTAATTCATGCTTGGGTTCAGTGTGGACGGTCAGCTTTATCAAACGCTGTTTTTGCGCGCTGAGAAGTGATGCAGGGGTGATGAGCATGCTGGCCTCTTCTTATGCTGAGGACGGCGAACGTTCATCGATAGGGAGAGGGGCTACCCATTCGCCTGACCGCGCGAATTTGAGCATGGGAAAAGGAAAACGACATGTCGGACGCAAGCCACCGACAAGTAGGAGCACTCCGAAAACACGGCATATCGGCTGGCAGCAGTTGCCAAGACAACAGCACTGAGGGTAGGCGCCACGCACCGTTCTTAACCATTTAAGTAAAAAAAAACCGCGCCCTTGGGACGCGGTTTTTTTCGTTTCGCTGCTGGCGTTAGAGCCTCAGCTCAACGCCATCAGTGGTTCAGGGCGAAGTCTTTTTCTGCCGCATCGAAGCGCTGGATCATGCCCGCGGTTGGCGCGCCGGCCTTGCTCACCAGGTAGATGGCGAGGCTGGCGAAGATGAAGCCCGGGATGATTTCGTACAGGCCCAGCAGCTCGAAGTGTTTCCACACGATCACGGTGATCGCGCCGACCAGGATACCGGCCAGTGCGCCGTTGCGGGTCATGCCTTTCCACAGTACCGAGATCAGCACAACCGGGCCGAAAGCGGCACCGAAGCCGGCCCAGGCGTAACTCACCAGGCCCAGTACGCGGTTTTCCGGGTTGGCGGCCAAGGCAATGGCGACCAGTGCAACCACCAGCACCATGGCACGACCGACCCATACCAGCTCGACCTGGGAAGCGCTTTTACGCAGGAAGGCTTTGTAGAAGTCTTCGGTCAGGGCGCTGGAGCACACCAGCAACTGGCAGCTCAGGGTACTCATCACGGCCGCCAGGATGGCCGACAGCAGTACACCGGCAACCCATGGGTTGAAGAGGATTTTCGCCAGTTCGATGAACACACGTTCGTGGTTCTCGGTCACAGGGCCGGCCACTTCCGGGTGCGCCGAGAAGTAGGCGATACCGAAGAAACCAACGGCCACGGTGCCGCCCAGGCACAGGATCATCCAGGTCATGGAGATGCGACGGGCATTGGCGATCGACTTGACCGAATCCGCCGCCATGAAGCGCGCGAGGATGTGCGGCTGGCCGAAGTAGCCCAGGCCCCAGCCCAGCAGGGAGATGATGCCGATGAAGGTGGTGCCCTTGAGCATGTTGAAGTTGTCAGGGTTCTGCGCTTCGATCGCCAGGAAAGTGGTGTCCACGCCACCAGTGGCCAGCAGCACGATGATCGGCGTCAGCAACAGGGCGAAGATCATCAGCGTGGCTTGCACGGTGTCAGTCCAGCTCACCGCCAGGAAACCACCCACGAAGGTGTAGGCAATGGTCGCCGCAGCACCGGCCCACAGCGCGGTCTCGTAGGACATGCCGAAGGTGCTTTCGAACAGACGGGCGCCGGCCACGATGCCGGAGGCGCAATAGATGGTGAAGAACACCAGGATCACGATGGCCGAGATAATCCGCAGCAGGCCGCTTTTGTCTTCAAAACGGCTGGAGAAATAGTCCGGCAGGGTCAACGCGTCGCCGTTGTGTTCGGTCTGCACCCGCAGGCGACCGGCCACGAACAGCCAGTTGAGGTAGGCACCGATAATCAGGCCGATGGCGATCCAGCTTTCCGAAAGGCCCGACATATAGATGGCGCCCGGCAGGCCCATCAGCAACCAGCCGCTCATGTCCGAGGCACCGGCCGACAATGCGGTCACGACGCTGCCCAGGCTGCGGCCACCGAGGATGTAGTCAGAAAGGTTGTTGGTGGAGCGATAGGCCGCAAAGCCGATCAGGACCATTGCCGCGATGTAGATCACGAAAGTGATCAGGGTTGGATTACTTGCACTCATTGAGTTACGCCCTGGCTTTGTTTTTATGTAGCGGCGGCTTCTAGCCCTCCGCCAACGGATCACGTTTGACAGACGATTGCACGAGCCACGCATTTATGACCGATGTTTCCCCAGGAAAGCCATCGGCCGATGCACCGTTCTTTTGGTCCGGTTGCACCTTGGCCGCGAATGCTATGCAACAAAGCAAATAAGGTGCAACCAGTTTCTCGGGAATAAGTTGCACCTAGTCGGAAATATATTTCCCATGCGGTTTTATGCTCCTTTTTGGAGCACAAAACGCCGCATTGCTAAGCCCAAATGCACCAAGGCCGTGCATCCTACACAGGCAGGAAAAATTTTCCTGACGAGCCGTCTATTATTCCGTCAAAAAAAGGGTTGCACCCGGTTGCACCTCTATCGGCTCGCCGCTAATCTTGCCGCCAGCTGATGCCACCGGTCGTGGCAAACATGAGGATAAAAATATGGCTACCACCACCCTTGGGGTCAAACTTGACGACCCAACCCGCGAGCGCCTCAAAGCAGCCGCGACCTCGATTGATCGCACGCCGCACTGGCTGATTAAGCAGGCAATTTTCAATTACCTGGAAAAACTCGAGGGTGGTGCAACCCTGACCGAACTCAGCGGTTTGACCGCCAAGGACGCAGACGACGCCGGCGAAGTGCAAGCCGACCACGCGCACCAGTGCTTCCTGGAGTTCGCCGAAAGCATCCTGCCGCAATCGGTATTGCGCGCCGCCATCACCGCCGCCTACCGCCGCCCTGAGCCCGAAGTGGTGCCGATGCTGATCGAGCAGGCGCGCCTGCCCGCCGCGATGGCCGAAGCCACCAACAAACTCGCCGCCTCGATTGCCGAAAAACTGCGCAACCAGAAGAGCGCCGGCGGCCGTGCCGGGATCGTGCAGGGCCTGCTGCAAGAATTCTCCCTGTCGTCTCAGGAAGGCGTGGCGCTGATGTGCCTGGCCGAAGCACTGCTGCGCATCCCGGACAAAGGCACCCGCGACGCCCTGATCCGCGACAAGATCAGCACCGGCAACTGGCAGCCGCACCTGGGCAACAGCCCTTCGCTGTTCGTCAACGCCGCCACCTGGGGCCTGCTGCTGACCGGCAAACTGGTCTCGACCCACAATGAAACCGGCCTGACTTCGTCCCTGAGCCGCATCATCGGCAAGAGCGGCGAGCCGATGATCCGCAAGGGCGTCGACATGGCCATGCGCCTGATGGGCGAGCAGTTCGTCACCGGCGAGACCATCGCCGAAGCCCTGGCCAACGCCAGCAAGTTCGAGGCCAAGGGTTTCCGCTATTCCTACGACATGCTCGGTGAAGCCGCACTGACCGAACATGACGCCCAGAAGTACCTCGCGTCCTACGAGCAAGCCATCCATTCCATCGGCAAGGCTTCCCATGGCCGCGGCATCTATGAAGGCCCAGGCATCTCCATCAAGCTCTCGGCCCTGCACCCGCGCTACAGCCGCGCCCAGTACGAGCGCGTGATGGACGAGTTGTACCCGCGCCTGCTGTCGCTGACCCTGCTGGCCAAGCAATATGACATCGGCCTGAACATCGACGCCGAAGAGGCCGACCGCCTCGAGCTGTCGCTGGACCTGCTCGAACGCCTGTGCTTCGAGCCGCAACTGACCGGTTGGAACGGCATCGGTTTCGTGATCCAGGCCTACCAGAAGCGTTGCCCGTATGTGATCGACTACGTGATCGACCTGGCTCGCCGCAGCCGTCATCGCCTGATGATCCGCCTGGTCAAAGGCGCGTACTGGGACAGCGAAATCAAACGCGCCCAGGTTGAAGGCCTGGAAGGCTACCCGGTCTATACCCGCAAGGTGTACACCGACGTTTCCTACATCGCCTGCGCACGCAAACTGCTCTCGGTGCCGGAAGTCATCTACCCGCAGTTCGCCACCCACAACGCCCACACGTTGTCGGCCATCTACCACATCGCCGGGCAGAACTATTACCCGGGCCAGTACGAGTTCCAGTGCCTCCACGGCATGGGCGAGCCTCTGTACGAACAGGTTGTGGGCAAGGTTTCCGAAGGCAAGCTGAACCGTCCGTGCCGCGTGTACGCCCCGGTCGGCACCCACGAAACGCTGCTGGCCTACCTGGTGCGTCGCCTGCTGGAGAACGGCGCCAACACCTCGTTCGTCAACCGCATCGCCGACCAATCCATCTCCATCCAGGAGCTGGTGGCCGACCCAGTGGCCAGCATCGAGCAAATGGCCACGGTGGAAGGCGGCTTCGGCTTGCCGCACCCGCGCATTCCACTGCCGCGTGACCTGTATGGCCACGAACGCGCCAACTCCGCCGGCATCGACCTGGCCAACGAACATCGCCTCGCATCGCTGTCCTGCGCCTTGCTGGCCACCGCCCATAACAACTGGAAAGCCGCGCCCATGCTCGGTTGCGCTGCCAGCAGCGAAACCCCGGCACCGGTGCTCAACCCTTCGGATCTGCGTGACGTGGTCGGCCATGTGCAGGAAGCCACCGTCGAAGACGTTGATAACGCCATCCAGTGCGCCCTCAACGCCGCACCTATCTGGCAGGCCACCCCGCCGGCCGAGCGCGCCGCGATCCTGGAGCGTGCCGCCGACCTGATGGAAGCCGAGATCCAGCCGCTGATGGGCCTGCTGGCCCGCGAAGCCGGCAAGACTTTCGCCAACGCCATCGCCGAAGTGCGCGAAGCCGTGGATTTCCTGCGTTACTACGCGGTGCAGGCGCGCAACGACTTCACCAACGACGCCCACCGCCCACTGGGCCCGGTGGTGTGCATCAGCCCGTGGAACTTCCCGCTGGCGATTTTCAGTGGCCAAGTCGCCGCTGCCTTGGCCGCCGGTAACCCGGTGCTGGCCAAGCCTGCCGAGCAAACCCCGCTGGTGGCCGCGCAAGCCGTGCGCCTGATGCTGGAAGCCGGGATTCCCGAAGGCGTGCTGCAACTGCTGCCCGGCCGTGGCGAAACCGTGGGCGCCCGCCTGGTGGGTGACGAGCGCGTCAAAGGCGTGATGTTCACCGGTTCCACCGAAGTGGCGCGCCTGCTGCAACGCAACATCGCTGGGCGCCTGGACACCCAGGGCCGGCCGATCCCGCTGATCGCCGAAACGGGCGGGCAGAACGCCATGATCGTCGACTCCTCAGCGCTGACCGAACAAGTGGTCATCGACGTCGTCTCCTCGGCCTTCGACAGCGCCGGCCAGCGTTGCTCGGCCCTGCGCGTACTGTGCCTGCAGGAAGATTCGGCAGACCGCGTCATCGAAATGCTCAAGGGCGCCATGGCCGAATGCCGCCTCGGCAACCCGGAGCGCCTGTCCGTGGACATCGGCCCGGTGATTGACGCCGAAGCCAAGGCTGGCATCGACAAGCACATCCAGGGCATGCGCGATAAAGGCCGCAACGTGTACCAGGTCGCCATCGCCGACAGCGAAGAGGTCAAGCGCGGCACCTTCGTGATGCCGACCCTGATCGAGCTGGAAAGCTTCGACGAGCTGCAACGGGAGATCTTCGGCCCGGTGCTGCACGTGGTGCGCTACAAGCGCAAAGACATCGACCAGTTGATCGAGCAGATCAACGCGTCGGGCTACGGCCTGACCCTGGGCGTGCACACCCGCATCGACGAAACCATCGCCAAGGTGATCGACAACGTCAACGCCGGTAACGTCTACGTCAACCGCAACATCGTAGGTGCCGTAGTGGGCGTGCAGCCGTTCGGCGGCGAAGGCCTGTCGGGCACCGGCCCGAAAGCCGGCGGCCCGCTGTACCTGTACCGCTTGCTGTCGACCCGCCCTACCGATGCCATCGAACAATCGTTCGTACGCAGCGATGCAGCCAACGCCCCGGACATGCGCCTGCGTGAAGCCCTGCTTCAGCCGCTGACCGCCCTGCAAACCTGGGCCGACAGCCACAAACTGGCCGACCTGAGCGCCCTGTGCGTGCAGTTCGCGGCCCAGTCGCAAAGCGGCATCACCCGCACCCTCAACGGCCCGACCGGCGAGCGCAACAGCTACGCCATCCTGCCGCGCGAACACGTGCTGTGCCTGGCGGAAGTCGAAGGCGACCTGCTGACCCAACTGGCGGCCGTACTGGCAGTCGGCGGTTCGGCAGTGTGGCCGGAAGGGGAGTTGACCAAGGCTGTGTTCGCACGTTTGCCCAAGGCTCTTCAGGCGAAGATCACCCTGGTGGCCGACTGGACCAAGGACGAAGTCACCCTCGACGCCGTCCTGCATCACGGTCACAGCGACCAGTTGCGCCAGGTCTGCCAGCAAGTGGCCAAGCGTGCCGGTGCCATCGTCGGCGTCCAGGGCCTGTCCCAGGGCGAAACCAACGTCGCCTTGGAACGCCTGGTGATCGAACGCGCCCTGAGCGTCAACACCGCGGCCGCGGGCGGCAACGCCAGCCTGATGACCATCGGCTAAACCGCACCAACACCGGGCCGCTGCAATGGCGGCCCGGTGTGCTTGAAAAACCTGTGGGCGCGCCGCCCGGCGCGCTTCCACACAGGTTTCCGGCAACGTTTTTTAGGTGGCTGGTTAAGCCGCTGCTCTGCCCCACCATCACGCTCATCAATCATCCTGTTCAGCCCTTATTCACGCGCCTAGACTCGGTCCATTCCAAAAAAAGGTAGGCCGCCATGTCCGAGACGCTGCTCAGTTCCCGCAATCTGGCTTTCGAGCTGTATGAAGTCCTCGACGCCGAGGGCCTGACCCGGCGTGAGCGGTTCGCCGAGCACAACCGCGAGACGTTTGACGCCGCCATCGGCACTGCGCGCAGCATTGCCGAGAAGTTCTTCGCCCCGCACAACCGCAAGGGCGACGAGAACGAGCCGCGTTATGAGGACGGCAACGCAATCCTGATCCCGGAAGTCAAACCGGCGGTGGATGCCTTTCTCCAAGCGGGCTTTCTCAACGCCGCGCGCAGTTTCGAGGCCGGTGGCATGCAGTTGCCGACGCTGCTGTCGCAAGCCTGCTTCGCGCACTTCCAGGCCGCCAACGCGGCGTCCACGTCTTACCCGTTCCTGACCATGGGCGCGGCCAACCTGATCGAGAGCTTTGGCACGCCGGAGCAAAAACAGCGCTTCCTGCAACCGATGATCGACGGCCGCTTCTTCGGCACCATGGCCCTGACCGAACCCCATGCCGGCTCGTCGCTGTCGGACATCCGTACCCGCGCCGAACCCGCGGCGGACGGCACTTACCGGCTCAAGGGCAATAAGATTTTCATCTCCGGGGGCGACCATCCGCTGTCGGAAAACATCGTGCACATGGTGCTGGCCAAACTGCCGGACGCGCCGGCCGGAGTGAAGGGTATTTCGCTGTTTATCGTGCCCAAGTTCCTGGTCAACGAGGACGGCAGCCTCGGCCCGCGCAATGACGTGCTGCTGGCCGGGTTGTTCCACAAGATGGGCTGGCGCGGCACCACGTCCACGGCGCTGAACTTCGGCGATAACGGCAACTGTGTCGGCTATCTGGTAGGTAAACCGCACCAGGGCCTGAGCTGCATGTTCCAGATGATGAACGAGGCGCGCATTGGCGTGGGCATGGGCGCGGTGATGCTCGGCTATGCCGGCTACCTGTATTCCCTGGACTATGCCCGCGAACGCCCGCAGGGGCGCCTGCCCGACAGCAAGGACCCCAACACCGCGCCGGTATCGATCATCCAGCACGCCGATGTGCGGCGCATGCTGCTCACCCAAAAGGCCTATGTGGAAGGCGCCTTCGACCTGGGCCTGTACGCGGCGCGGCTGTTCGATGACACCACCACGCTGGAAGGCGAGGCCGAGCGCAAGCAGGCCCAGGAACTGCTGGATTTGCTCACGCCCATCGTCAAGTCCTGGCCATCGGAGTTCTGCCTCAAGGCCAACGAACTGGCGATCCAAATCCTCGGCGGCCACGGCTACACCCGCGAATACCCGGTGGAGCAGTACTACCGCGACAATCGCCTGAACCCGATCCACGAAGGCACCCACGGCATCCAGTCCCTGGACCTGCTGGGGCGCAAACTGGCGCAAAACGGCGGCGCGGGGCTCAAGCAACTGATTCGCCTGATCGCCGACACCGGTGCGCGGGCCCAGGAATACCCATCACTCAACGCCTTGCGTGAACCGCTGGAACAACTGGTGGCGCGCCTGCAAACGGTGACCCTGGGCCTGCTCGGCGACCTGGCCCAAGGCAAGGTCAACAGCAGCCTGGCCAACTCGGCGCTTTACCTGAAAGTATTCGGGCATACGGTGATTGGCTGGCGTTGGCTGGAACAGGCGATTCGCGCCGAGGAAGGCCTACTGCGGAGCAATGCGGCGGATGTCACCTTCTATAAAGGCAAGCTGCAAGCCGCACGCTACTTCCTGACCTGGGAAGTGCCGGGTTGCCACCATGAACTGGCGATTCTCGAAGCGCGGGATGACACCTGCCTGGGGATGCAGGATGAGTGGTTTTAGTTGGATCCCACACGCTGGCAACTGACCACCCGCGCGCTGCGCCTTTTGCGCAGCGCGCCAGTCGCCTAGATCACGGTGCCAGCTGTCAAAAATGTGCCCCGACAATCAGCTAGAGGCTCACGCTTCGCTGCCAATGGCCTTGGAAATCACCTCGACCGTGGCGCTGACCTGCTCTTGATAACGGTCCAGTTCCAGCTTGTGCTGCTTTTGCATTTCCAACTGCTGGGAGCACAGGTTCATCGCCGCCAGCACCAGCAACTTGTCGCCGATCAGGGTCGGGTACTTGCGTTTGGTTTCGGCCAGCGCGGCCTTGAGCATCAGGGCGGCGTCCAGCAGGGTCTGTTCTTCCCCCGCGGGGGCCTTGATCGAGTAGTCCTCACCGAGAATGGAGACAACCTTGATTGCGTCTGGCCCCTGTCTCATGCGTTGCCAGGGCCTGCACTGACGCGCTCGACCAGCGCCTGGATACGCGCGGCGGTGGCGCCGTGTTTTTCTTCCTGCTCCATCAAGTTCAGTTGCAGGTTTTCGTTTTCGTCCTTGGCCTGGGCCAGTTCGGCGCTCAGGGTGCGGTTGCTGTCGGCCAGGGCCTGGTTCTGTTGCACCAGATCGCCGACCAGTTGCTCCAATTGACTGAGGGATGCTTCCAACATTTTGATTTCTCGGGCTTTTTCGAAGGGCGCGTACGATAAAGAAAAGTCACCACACACGCCAGGGTTATCCGGGTGCAAAGCCTTGATTTTCCTGGCGATGGACCGGCTTGCGAGCTTTACAGACTGCGATTAGCGCTTCTGGTTCCCCCCCTGGGGGGCTGCGACAAAACCGCACAGGCACTCAAGACTTTGCCTACATGACCGATAGGTCAGGATTCTGCCTTTTTTGCACCCTGCGCCAAGGCGAGCCTTTTGTCGGTAACTGTCATGTCTCTTCGCAATATGAACATCGCTCCGAGGGCGTTCCTCGGTTTTGCCATGATTGGCGCCCTGATGCTGCTGCTGGGGGTGTTTGCCCTCAACCAGATGAGCAAGATCCGCGCCGGCGGCGAAGACATCGCCCTGACCAGCGTGCCCAGCCTCAAGAGCCTGGACGAGTTCACCCAACTGACCCTGCGCCTGCGCGTGCTGTCCTATCGCCTGCTTATCAACCGCGAACCGGACGTGCAGCAAAAGACCCTGGAGCTGTTCGACCTGCGCAACCAGCAGATCGCCAGCGCCCAGCGCGACTACGTAAAACTCATCAACGGCGCCCAGGAACAGGCCGCCTACGACCAGTACGTGCAGCTCCTGGGCCAGTACCGCCAGCTCGAAGAGCGGATGAAAAACCTGTCGCGCAATGACCGGGTCGATGAGTTGCGCGAGTTGCTCAACACCGAGTTGTTGAACAATTCCGAGGCGATCAACAGCGTGCTCGCGCGCCTGATGGACATCAACACCGAGCAGACCCACGCCACCGACCAGAATGCCGCCGACCAGTACGACCACGCCTTCAACCTGGTGGTGGGCCTGTTGCTGGTGGCCAGCGCCCTGACGGTGTTGTTCGCCTGGCTGTTGACCCACAGCATCACTGGGCCTATCGCCAACGCCCTGAGCGCCGCCGAGGCCATCGCCGAGGGCAACCTGACCCAGCCGATCACGGTGGACGGCAGCGACGAGGCCGGCCGCTTGCTGCTGGCCATGGCGCGGATGCAGGAAAAACTGCGCGACACCCTGCAACGGATTTCCGGCTCGGCCACCCAACTGGCCTCCGCCGCAGAAGAGCTCAACAGCGTCACCGACGAAAGCGCCCGGGGCCTGACCCAGCAGAACAACGAAATCGAACAGGCCGCCACGGCGGTCAATGAAATGACCAGCGCCGTGGAAGAAGTGGCCCGTAACGCGGTGAGCACCTCTCAGGCGTCCAGCAACGCCACCACCTCGGCCAGCGACGGCCGCGATTTGGTGCAGGAAACCGTCAGTGCCATCGAACGCATGAGTGGTGATGTGCAGAGCACTGCCACCCTGATCGGTGAGCTGGCCGAAGAATCCCGTGACATCGGCAAGGTGCTGGATGTGATTCGCGGCCTCGCCGACCAGACCAACCTACTGGCCCTCAACGCCGCCATCGAAGCCGCCCGTGCCGGCGAGGCGGGCCGCGGTTTTGCCGTGGTCGCCGATGAAGTGCGCGCCCTGGCCCACCGCACCCAGCAGTCGACCAGCGAAATCGAACGCATGATCGCCAGCATCCAAAGCGGTACTGAACATGCGGTGGACTCGATGCGCAACAGCACCGACCGCGCCGAATCGACGCTCAACATCGCCAAAGGTGCGGGTATCTCCCTGGATACCATCAACACTGCCATCGTCGAGATCAACGAGCGCAACCTGGTGATCGCCAGTGCTGCCGAAGAACAGGCCCAAGTCGCCCGCGAAGTGGACCGCAACCTGGTGAACATCCGCGACCTGTCGGTGCAATCGGCTACCGGCGCCAACCAGACCAGCGCCGCCAGCAATGAGCTGTCGCGCCTGGCCGTGGACCTCAACAGCCTGGTTGGGCGGTTTAGCCTCTAAGGCTTGCGGCCCAGAGCACGGTGGGAGCAACTGGCTTACCCCTGGCCACTCAGTGCCCCCATCGCGAGCAGGCTCGCTCCCACAGTGGAAAAGTGAAAATCCCGCCCGCACCACAGTTCAACTGCAGGCCGGGCAGCGCTTTGCTCGCCCGCGATGGCGGGACTCAAGCCAATAGAGGAGTAGTGGTTATACCGGCTTCATCGCGGGCCAGCCCACTCCGGCTGGGAGTGGGTTCACGCGGTGTGGCCAGATAAAAGCTTTTTGACAGTACGCTATTTCAACAGGTTAGAATCCCTGGCACGCAGACTGCATGGTCAGTTTGCGCCCGCCCTTCTGCTTCTGGAGTACTGCCTTTGAATGCGACGACCATCAACAGCCTGTTCTTGATCGGCGCGTTGCTGGTAGGTGCGAGCATTCTGGTGAGTTCCCTTTCTTCACGCCTGGGCATCCCGATTCTGGTGATTATCCTGGCGGTGGGCATGACCGCTGGCGTCGATGGCGGCGGCATCATTTTTGACAACTACCCCACGGCCTATCTGGTCGGCAACCTCGCCCTGGCGGTCATCCTGCTGGACGGTGGCTTGCGCACGCGGGTGTCGAGCTTTCGCGTGGCGCTGTGGCCGGCGTTGTCTTTGGCCACGGTGGGGGTGTTGATTACCACCGGGCTGACCGGCATGGCCGCCGCGTGGCTGTTTGACCTGAGCCTGATGCAAGGCCTGCTGGTGGGCGCCATCGTTGGCTCCACCGATGCCGCGGCGGTGTTTTCACTGTTGGGCGGCAAGGGCCTGAACGAGCGGGTCAGCGCCAGCCTGGAGATCGAGTCCGGCAGCAATGACCCGATGGCGGTGTTCCTCACCGTGACCCTGATCGACATCCTCGCCAGCGGCCAGAGTGACCTGCACTGGAGCCTGTTGGGCCACTTGGTGCGCGAATTCGGCATCGGCGGCGCCATTGGCCTGGGCGGCGGCTGGTTGCTACTGCAACTGGTCAACCGCATCAACCTGGCCGCGGGCCTGTACCCGATCCTGGTGATCGCCGGCGGCCTCTTGGTGTTCGCCCTGACCAACGCCCTGCACGGCAGTGGGTTCCTGGCGGTGTACCTGTGTGGCCTGGTGATCGGCAATCGCCCGGTGCGCAGCCGCCACGGCATCCTGCATATGCTTGATGGCATGGCGTGGCTGGCGCAGATCGGCATGTTCCTGGTGCTGGGGCTGCTGGTCACGCCCCATGACCTGCTGCCCATCGCCCTGCCGGCCCTGGGCCTGGCGCTGTGGATGATCCTGTTCGCCCGGCCGCTGTCGGTGATGGTCGGCCTGCTGCCGTTCAAGGCGTTCCATGGCCGCGAAAAAGTGTTCATTTCCTGGGTCGGCCTGCGCGGCGCGGTGCCGATCATTCTCGCGGTGTTCCCGCTGATGGCCGGGCTGCCCAATGCCCAGTTGTACTTCAACCTGGCGTTCTTCATCGTTCTGGTGTCGCTGTTGGTGCAGGGCACGAGCCTGCCGTGGGTGGCCAAGTTGCTCAAGGTCACGGTGCCGCCGGAACCGGCGCCGATCTCCCGGGCGGCGCTGGAGGTGCATGTCACCAGCGAGTGGGAGCTATTCGTCTACCGCCTCGGCGCGGAGAAATGGTGCATCGGCGCCGCCCTGCGCGAGCTGAAAATGCCCGAGGGTACGCGGATCGCCGCGTTGTTCCGCGGCCAGCAACTGCTCCACCCCTCCGGTAGCACGGTGCTAGAAGCCGACGACCTGCTGTGTGTGATCGGCCACGAACACAACCTCCCAGCCCTGGGCAAGCTGTTCAGCCAGGCGCCGCAACGGGGCCTGGACTTGCGCTTCTTCGGCGATTTCGTCCTCGAAGGCGATGCCCAACTGGGCGCGGTGTCGGCGTTGTACGGCCTGCAACTCGAGGGCTTGGACCCCGACATGCCGCTGAGCCGCTTCATTACCCAGAAGGTCGGCGGCGCGCCGGTGGTGGGCGACCAGGTGGAATGGAACGGCACAATCTGGACCGTCGCGGTGATGGACGGGAACAAGATTGGCAAAGTGGGCGTCAGATTCCCCGAAGGAAGTCGCCCGGGCCCCGGGTTGTTCCTCTAAACTGCGTTTTTCCACCCTGTCTTGACCGGTCTCTATGCCAATCTTGCGCACTCTTTTTGCCACGGCCCTGCTGAGCCTGTGCCTGTCCCTCGGTGCCGTCCAGGCAGCCGAGCCCCCCAGCAGCGAAGCGGTTCAGCGCAGCCTGGACAAAATCGCCGACCGCAAACTGCCGGAGGCCGACCAGAAAGCCCTGCAAGCGGTGTTGCAGCAAACCCTCAACCAGCTCAATAACAAGGCTGACTACGAGCAGCGGCTGATCGACCTCAAGCAGCAACTGGCCAACGCCCCGCGCCAGAACAGCGAAAACCAGAAAGAACTCGAACGCCTCAAGGCCACCAAAGTGGTGCCCGTGGCCCAGCGCTACGCCAACCTGGACGTGCCGCGGCTCGAACAGTTGCTGACCGAGCGCAGCACCCAGCAAAGCGACCTGCAAAAGGCCCTGGCCGACGCCAACAGCCTGACCATCACCGCCCAGACGCGCCCCGAGCGGGCCCAGGCCGAAATCAGCAGCAGCCAAACGCGCATCCTGCAAATCAACAGCCTGCTCAAGGCCGGCAAGGACGGCGGCAAGCCCCTTACCGCCGAGCAACGCGACCAGCTCAACGCCGAGCTGGCGGCCCTCAACGCCCTGATTCCGCTGCGCCGCCAGGAACTGGCCGGCAACAGCCAACTGCAAGACCTGGGCAACAGCCAGCACGATTTGGTGCTGGAAAAAGCCGCGCGCCTGGAGCAGGAAATCCAGGACCTGCAAACCCTGATTAACCAGAAGCGCCTGGCCCAGTCCCAGGAAACCGTGACCCAGCAATCGATCGAGGCGCAGAAGGCCGGCGGCAGCAGCCTGTTGGCCAGCGAGAGTTCGGCCAACCTCAAGCTCTCCGATTACCTGCTCAAAAGCACCGACCGCCTCAACGAACTGACCCAACAGAACCTCAAGACCAAGCAATTGCTCGACAACGTGACCCAGAGCGACGCGGCCCTGGACGAGCAGATCAGCGTGCTCAAGGGCAGCCTGCTGCTGTCCAAGATCCTCTACAAACAGAAGCAGGCCTTGCCGCGCCTGCAGATGGACGGCGACCTGGCCGACCAGATCGCCGACATCCGCCTCTACCAGTTCGAGGTCAACCAGCAACGCGAACTCATCAGCAGCCCGAGCAAGTACGTCGACAACCTGCTAGCCACCCAGCCCGCGGAGCAAATCACCCCGCAACTGCGCCGCACCCTGCTGGAACTGGCGATGACCCGCGCCGACCTGCTGGAGCGCCTGAGCCGCGAACTGAGCGCCCTGCTCAACGAATCCATCACCCTGCAACTGAACCAGAAGCAACTGCTGACCACCGCGCAAAACCTGCGCGCCACCCTCGACGAGCAGATGTTCTGGATCCCCAGCAACAAGCCCCTGGACCTGGAATGGTTGCGCACCATGCCCCAGCGCCTGGAAAAGCAGATCGATAACCTGCCCTGGGCCTCCAGCCTGAGCGAGTTGCGCGACGGCCTGACCCAGCGGCCGCTGCTGTTCCTGCCGTTGCTGCTGCTGTTCGGCGTGTTGCTGTGGCGGCGCAAGCCCTTATATGCGCGGCTCAACAAGGTCCACCAGGACATCGGCCACTTCAAGCGCGACAGCCAGTGGCACACGCCCCAGGCGATCCTTATCAACGTGCTGCTGGCGATGCCGGTGGCCCTGGCCCTGGCCCTGTGCGGCTACGCCTTGCAGATCGATGCCCGCGGGCAGAACGCCAACCTCGGCGCGGCGCTGATCCAGACCGCCCAGGCCTGGCTGGTGTTTTACACCGCCTACCGCATCCTCGCCCCCGGGGGCGTGGCGGAGCTGCATTTTCGCTGGGAGAAACCTCAGGTCGAGTTCCTGCAGGTGTGGGTGCGGCGCCTGGGCATCGTGGTGCTGGCGCTGGTGGCGGTGGTGGCCGTGGCCGAACACCAACCGGCGGCGCTGGCCGAAGACGTGCTGGGCATTGCCGTGGTGCTGACCTGCTACGCCCTGATGGCGTGGCTGCTCAGCCGCCTGCTGCTGAGCAGCCCGACCCACAAGAACACCTCGCTGTTTCGCAAGGCCCTGGGGGTGCTGTTCACCGCGCTGCCCATCGCCCTGTTCATCGCCGTGTGCTTTGGCTACTTCTACACCGCGCTCAAACTCAGCGACCGACTCATCAACACCCTGTACCTGCTGATGTTCTGGCTGGTGATCGAAGCCACTTTCGTGCGTGGCCTGGGCGTGGCGGCGCGGCGCCTGGCCTATGCCCGGGCCCTGAGCAAGCGCCAGGCCGCCAAGGAGGCGGGCGACGGCGACGTGGTGGTCGAAGAACCGACCCTGGACATCGAACAGGTCAACGAGCAGTCCATGCGCCTGATCCGCCTGGCCCTGCTCGGCGGGTTCATCGCAGCGCTGTACTGGGTCTGGGCCGACCTGATTACCGTGTTCTCCTACCTGGACAACATCACCCTCTACGAATACACCAGCGGCACCGGCGCCAACATGAGCATGGTGCCCATCAGCATCGGCGACATGCTCGGCGCGCTGATTATCATCGGCATCACCTTCGCCCTGGCGCGCAACCTGCCGGGCCTGCTGGAGGTGCTGGTGCTGTCCAAGCTCGACCTGGCCCAGGGCAGCGCCTACGCCACCACCACATTGCTGTCGTACGTGATCGCCGGCGTGGGCTTTGTCTCCACCCTGTCCACCCTGGGCGTGAGCTGGGACAAGCTGCAATGGCTGGTGGCCGCGCTGTCGGTGGGCCTGGGGTTTGGCATGCAGGAGATCTTCGCCAACTTCATCTCCGGGATCATGATCCTGTTCGAGCGCCCGGTGCGCATCGGCGACACCATCACCATCGGCAACCTGTCGGGCACGGTGAGCAAGATCCGCATCCGCGCCACCACCATCACCGACTTCGACCGCAAGGACATCATCGTCCCCAACAAGACGTTCATTACCGGGCAACTGATTAACTGGTCGCTGACCGACACCATCACCCGCGTCACCCTGAAACTGGGGGTGGACTACGGCTCCGACCTGGACCTGGTCAAGGAACTGCTACTCAAGGCCGCCCGGGAAAACCCCCGCGTGCTCAAGGAACCCGAGCCCCTCGTGTACTTCCTCAACTTCGGCGAGAGCACCCTGGATCACGAACTGCGCATGCACGTGCGCGACCTGGGCGACCGCAACCCGGTGGTGGACGAGGTCAACCGTTTCATCAACCGCGAGTTCAAGAAGCAGCACATCAACATTTCGTTCCGCCAGATGGAGGTCTACCTGAAAAACCTCCAAGGCCAGGAATACAAAATGGTGCCCATCGACCCGGAAACCAAAACCATCGGGCTCAAGGCCGACGGTAAACCCGACAGCGAGCCACCGCCGGCCAAGCTCGACTAGCCCGGTTAATCCCAGCAGAATGCTCGGACATTCTGCTGGAGATGGCCCTTGAAAGCCCTCGACGAACTGACCTTCGACAACCGCTTCGCCCGCCTGGGCGACGCCTTCTCGACCCACGTACTGCCCGAGCCCATCGACGACCCGCGCCTGGTGGTGGCAAGCCCCGCCGCCATGGCCCTGCTCGACCTCGACCCGGCGCAGGCCGACACCCCGGTGTTTGCCCAACTGTTCGGCGGCCACAAACTGTGGGCCGAGGCGCAACCGCGGGCGATGGTCTATTCCGGGCATCAGTTCGGCAGCTACAACCCGCAACTGGGGGACGGCCGCGGCCTGCTGCTGGGGGAGGTCTGCAACGCGGCGGGCGAGCACTGGGACCTGCATCTCAAAGGCGCAGGGCAAACGCCCTACTCGCGCATGGGCGATGGCCGCGCCGTGCTGCGCTCTTCAATCCGCGAATTTCTCGCCAGCGAAGCCCTGCATGCCCTGGGCATTCCCACCTCGCGGGCGCTGTGCGTGATCGGCTCCAGCACCCCGGTGTGGCGCGAAAAACAGGAGCGCGCCGCCATGGTCCTGCGCCTGGCGCCCAGCCATGTGCGCTTTGGCCACTTCGAGTATTTCTACTACACAAAGCGTACTGACGAGCACACCGCCCTGGCCGAACACGTGCTGGCCGCGCATTTCCCTCAGTGCCGCGAGCAGCCGCAGCCGTACCTGGCGATGTTCCGCGAGATCGTCGAGCGCAACGCCGAACTGATCGCCAAGTGGCAGGCCTATGGCTTCTGCCATGGGGTGATGAACACCGACAACATGTCGATCCTGGGCATCACCTTCGACTTCGGCCCGTTCGCCTTCCTCGACGACTTCGACGCCAACTTCATCTGCAACCACTCCGACGACCGTGGCCGCTACGCCTTCAGCAACCAGGTGCCCATCGGCCAATGGAACCTCAGCGCCCTGGCCCAAGCCCTGACGCCGCTGATCGAGGTCGAAGCCTTGCGCGAAACCCTGGGGCTGTTCCTGCCGCTGTACCAGGCCCACTACCTGGACCTGATGCGCCGGCGCCTGGGCTTGACCCGCGCCGAAGACAGCGACGCGAAACTGATCGAGCACCTGCTGCAACTGATGCAAAGCGGCGGCATCGACTACAGCCTGTTTTTCCGCCGCCTCGGCGATGAGCCCGCCGAACAAGCCGTGGCGCGCCTGCGCGATGACTTCATCGACCGCCCGGGCTTCGACGCCTGGGCCGCGCACTACACCGCCCGCGTCGCCCGCGACGGCGAGCCGCGGCAAGACCTGCGCCGCAACCGCATGCACGCCGTCAACCCGCTGTACATCCTGCGTAACTACCTGGCGCAACACGCCATCGATGCCGCCGAAAACGGCGATTACAGCGTCGTGCGCCAATTGCACCAGGTGTTGAGCCAACCCTTTGACGAACAACCGGGCATGGCCGCCTACGCACAGCGCCCACCGGAGTGGGGCAAGCACCTGGAGATCAGTTGTTCGTCCTAGGCACCTGCAACATTTGTGTCATACGCGCTGGTTAAGGTGACTGCAAAAACCTGCAGGGAGCCTGATGTGAACCTATTAGAAGACAACCAACCCACCGACCTCGAAACCCTGGTGGGCATGAGCCGGCGTGGCTTTATCAGCGCCGGCGCCCTGTGTGGCGCGGCGATGTTTTTGGGCGGCAACCTGCTCAGCCGCAGCGCCCTGGCCATCGGCGCCAGCAGCGGCACCAGCCCTCTGCTCGGGTTTGCCAGCATCGCCGCCGCCACCACCGACACCATCAGCCTGCCCGCCGGCTACAGCGCCAAGGTCCTCATCAGTTGGGGCCAACCGCTGCACCAGGGCGGCCCGGCCTTCGACCCCAGCGGCAACGGCACGGCCAAGGCCCAGGAACTGCAATTTGGCGACAACAACGACGGCATGAGCCTGTTCGCCTTCCCCGACGACCCCAACCGCGCGCTGATGGCGATCAACAACGAATACACCAACTACCGCTACCTCTACCCCCACGGCGGCATGCCGCAATCGGCCGAGGACGTGCACAAGGCCCAGGCCTGCGAAGGCGTCTCGGTGATTGAAGTGCAGCGCCGCGACGGCCACTGGCAGTTCGTCCAGGGTTCGCGCTACAACCGCCGCATCCACGGCAACGCGCCGATCCGCGTCGGCGGCCCGGCGGCCGGCCACGCGCTGCTCAAAACCAGCGCCGACCCCAGCGGCAAACTTGTGCTGGGCACCTTCCAGAACTGCGCCAACGGCAAGACCCCGTGGGGCACGTACCTGACGTGCGAAGAAAACTTCACCGACTGCTTTGGCAGCAGCAACGCCGAGCAGCACTTCGACGCCGCGCAAAAGCGCTACGGCGCCGTGGCCGCCAGCAAAGAAATCAACTGGCATCAGCACGACCCGCGTTTTGACCTGGCGAAGAACCCCAACGAACTCAACCGCCATGGCTGGGTGGTGGAAATCGACCCGTTCGACCCGCAATCCACCCCGGTCAAGCGCACCGCCCTGGGCCGCTTCAAGCATGAAAACGCAGCCCTGGCCGAAACCGGCGACGGCCGCGCCGTGGTGTACATGGGCGACGACGAGCGCGGCGAGTTCATCTACAAGTTCATCAGCCGCGACAAGATCGACCACAAAAACCCCAAGGCCAACCGCGACCTGCTGGACCACGGCACCCTCTACGTCGCCGTGTTCGATGGCGGCGACGGCAACGCCGACCACCCCAAGGGCCAGGGCCAGTGGGTGGAGTTGAGCCACGGCAAGAACGGCCTCGACGCCAGTAACGGCTTCGCCGACCAGGCCCAGGTGCTGATCCATGCGCGCCTGGCCGCCAGCGTGGTCAAGGCCACGCGCATGGACCGCCCGGAATGGATCGTGGTCAGCCCCAAGGACGGCCAGGTCTATTGCACCCTGACCAACAACGCCAAGCGCGGCGAAGACGGCCAACCGGTGGGCGGCCCCAACCCACGGGAGAAAAACGTCTACGGGCAAATCCTGCGCTGGCAGCCTGAGCGCGGCGAACACGGCGCCCCGACCTTTGCCTGGGATCTGTTCGTGGTCGCCGGCAACCCGGTGGTGCACGGCGGCACGGCCAAGGGTGGCTCGGCCAACATCACCCCACAGAACATGTTCAACAGCCCCGATGGCCTGGGTTTTGACGGTGCCGGGCGGTTGTGGATCCTCACCGACGGCGATTCGAGCAACGGCGGCGACTTCGCCGGCATGGGCAACAACCAGATGCTCTGCGCCGACCCAGACAGCGGTGAGATCCGCCGTTTCATGGTCGGCCCGGTGGGCTGCGAAGTCACCGGCATCAGCTTCGCGCCCGACTTCAAGACCCTGTTCGTGGGCATCCAGCACCCTGGCGAAAACGGCGGTTCGACCTTCCCCGAGCACCTGCCCAACGGCAAGCCGCGTTCATCGGTGATGGCAATCAGCCGGGAGGATGGCGGGATCGTCGGCGCCTGATAAACCGCCATCGCCGGCCAGCCCCAGCCTTGAATGCTTGGCACCCTTCAAGGCTGGGTGCGAGCCTGCTCGCGATAGCGATCCCCACCTATCTGCGCCCGTCTGCGCTAACATGCCGGGCCGGACGCGGCAGCCTGCTGCGCGCAGGAGTCAGCATGGCCCATCCGTTTGAAACCCTTACCCCCGACCTGGTGCTCGATGCCGTTGAAAGCATCGGTTTCCTCAGCGACGCTCGCGTGCTGGCGCTCAACAGCTACGAAAACCGCGTCTACCAAGTCGGCATCGACGACAGCGAACCGCTGATCGCCAAGTTCTACCGCCCCCAGCGCTGGACCAACGACGCCATCCTGGAAGAACACCGCTTCACCTTTGAACTGGCCGACTGCGAAGTGCCGGTGGTGGCGCCACTGATCCACAACGGCGAAAGCCTGTTCGAGCACGCCGGTTTCCGCTTCGCCCTGTTCCCGCGCCGTGGCGGCCGGGCGCCGGAGCCGGGCAACCTCGACCAACTCCATCGCCTCGGCCAATTGCTGGGGCGCTTGCACGCTGTGGGCGCCACCCGCCCGTTCGAGCACCGCGAAGCGCTGGGCGTGAAGAACTTCGGCCACGACTCGCTCAACACCCTGCTGGACGGCAACTTCATCCCCAAAAGCCTGCTGCCGGCCTATGAGTCGGTGGCGCGTGACCTGCTCAAGCGCGTGGAAGAGGTGTACAAGGCCACGCCGCACAAGAACATCCGCATGCACGGCGATTGCCACCCCGGCAACATGATGTGCCGCGACGAGGTGTTCCACATCGTCGACCTCGACGACTGCCGCATGGGCCCGGCGGTGCAAGACTTGTGGATGATGCTCGCCGGCGACCGTCAGGAATGCCTGGGGCAGCTGTCGGAATTGATGGATGGCTACCAGGAATTCCACGACTTCGACCCACGCGAACTGGCGCTGATCGAACCTCTGCGCGCCCTGCGCTTGATGCACTACAGCGCCTGGCTGGCGCGGCGCTGGGACGACCCGGCGTTCCCCCACAGCTTCCCGTGGTTCGGCAGTGAGCGCTATTGGGGCGACCAGGTGCTGGCCCTGCGCGAGCAACTGTCGGCGCTCAATGAAGAGCCGTTGCGCTTGTTCTGAACACCGCGTGGCTACTGAGGTGTGGTGATGCGGGTGGGAGTGAGCCTGCTCGCGATGGCGGCCACCACTCCTCCAGCGGCTGGGAGGCCGCCATCGCGGGCACGCCTGCTCCCACAGAGGAGGACTGAATGCCTGCCATCGTCGCGAGCCCGCCCCCACAAAAAGCGGCAACCGCGGACAAACCTCCTTACAATCACCGCTTTGTTAGTTGCCTAAGCAAGGACTTTGCATGCCAGCCGCCAACCCGCGCCACGGCTACATCCTGGGCCTGAGTGCCTACATCATCTGGGGCCTGTTCCCGCTTTACTTCAAGGCCATCGCCTCGGTGCCGGCAGTCGAGATCATCATCCACCGGGTGTTGTGGTCGGCGCTGTTCGGCGGCTTGCTGTTGCTGGTGTGGAAGCACCCCGGTTGGTGGCGCGAACTGCGCGATAACCCGCGGCGCCTGGCGATCCTGGCGCTGAGCGGCACGCTGATCGCGGCGAACTGGCTGACCTACGTTTGGTCGGTGAACAGCGGGCACATGGTCGAGGCGAGCCTGGGCTACTACATCAACCCCTTGGTCAATGTACTGCTGGGCATGGTGATCCTGGGGGAGCGCCTGCGGCGCCTGCAATGGGTCGCGGTGGGGCTGGCGACATTGGGCGTGGCGCAGCAGGTGTGGCAACTGGGCAGCGTGCCGTGGATTTCCCTGGTGCTGGCGCTGACCTTCGGCTGCTACGGCCTGATCCGCAAACAGGCGCCGGTCAAAGCCCTGCCGGGGCTGGTGGTGGAAACCTGGATGCTGGTGCCGATTGCCCTGGGCTGGTTGCTGCTCAACCCCGGCGCCCACAGCGCGCAGATGGCGTTCTGGAGCACCAGCGAAGCCTGGTGGCTGGTGGCGGCCGGGCCGGTGACGCTCATCCCGCTGGTGTGCTTCAACGCCGCCGCACGGCACTTGCCTTACACCAGCCTGGGCTTTTTGCAGTACATCGCCCCCACCCTGGTGTTGCTGCAAGCGGTGCTGTTGTTTGGCGAACACTTGTCGCCCAGCACCCTGGTGGCGTTGGTCTTTATCTGGGCGGCCCTGGTGGTGTACAGCGTCGATATCTGGCTGAGCATCCGCAAGCGGCGCTGATCGAAAAACGTACAAACCCTCCCGGGCCACGCCTGCCGTGGCCTGCACGCATCTTTCCCAAGGTTATCCACAGGCCCATCCCCGGCGTTTGTGCACAAGCCGTTGAAACTGCTGGTTTTTTGCTCAATTGCTGAAGCAGCCCGGCCCGCCTGGGCTGGCGGCGAGTCTCTACAGGTTATCCACAGGCAGGTGCAGGGTTTCCTTGGATAACCCCCGCCCTTCAGCTGTCGCTGCGCAGCACCAGCTCCACCATCAAGTCGTCGGCCAGGGTTTCCAGGCGTGTTTGCAGCACATCCAGCGACAGGGTCAACGGCACAGCCAGCAGCGCCTCGGCATGGAACAGCGGCTCGCCGCTCATGGGCGCGGGGCGCACATCGGTTACCAACCGCTCCAGGTTGACGCCCTGCTCGCTCAACAGCCGCGTGATATCGCGCACGATGCCCGGCCGGTCGTTGCCCACCAGCTCCATGGCAATGGGCTTCCAGGTGCACGACTGTTCGATGCCGCTTTCGGCGATCAGCACCCGGATGCCGTGGGCGGCCAAGCCTTGCAGAGCATCGACCAACGCGTCATAGGCCTCGGCGGGCACGCCGATGCGCAGGATCCCGGCAAACTGCCCGGCCATGCGCGCCATGCGGCTTTCCAGCCAATTGCCGCCGTGCTCGGCGATGCACTGGGCGATGTGCTCGACCTGGCCGGGTTTGTCCGGGGCGATCACGGTGAGTACGAGGTGGTCCATGGCAAAGCCCTCAGGTGATGGATCGAACCAGTATAGGCAGCGCCCTCGCCTGCCGGAGGCCCATCTGCTGTAGCAAGCGGGCTAGCGCGCTGGCGACGGAGCCTCTGTGGAGCCGGTTAAAAAACATTCTGTGTACTGTTTTTATATTTATCTGGAACAATTCATCTGTTTTTTGAGAACATCGCCCACCACGGCGTGACCAGACTGCCGACTTAGGTCGCAGAACGACGTATTTAGTCTAATTTTCACAACCGCAATTCATCATGTAGTATGCCCCGGCGCGCACTACATAACGTTGGATCGATGTCTGCCACGGCGCCATCGCAACCCCGCACGGCACTATCGGCAAGGCGTCAAGCCTGTGATTGGAACGAACCAGCCGCCACAGTGATGGCATGTACTGGCACCGGGGTTTGTGGTTTAAATGGCCAGAGGCTTCATTGTTTTTTTACAAGAGCTGAAAAGCGAAATAGCTGAGCAGAGTGAGGCAAGCAATGACTGAACACGTTCAAGTCGGTGGCCTGCAGGTCGCCAAAGTCCTGTTCGACTTCGTGAATAACGAAGCCATTCCCGGTACCGGCCTCACCGCCGACCAGTTCTGGGCCGGTGCCGACAAGGTCATCCATGACCTGGCACCGAAGAACAAAGCCCTACTCGCCAAACGCGATGATTTCCAGGCGCGTATCGATGCCTGGCACCAGGCTCATGCCAGCCAGGCCCACGACGCCGTGGCCTACAAAGCCTTCTTGCAAGACATCGGTTATTTGCTGCCAGAAGCAGCGGATTTCCAGGCGACGACGCAAAACGTCGACGATGAAATCGCCCGCATGGCCGGCCCGCAACTGGTGGTGCCGGTGATGAACGCCCGCTTCGCCCTCAACGCCTCGAACGCCCGCTGGGGTTCGCTGTATGACGCGCTGTACGGCACCGACGCCATCAGCGAAGCCGATGGCGCGCAAAAGGGCAAAGGCTACAACAAGGTCCGTGGCGACAAAGTCATCGCCTTCGCCCGCGCCTTCCTCGACGAAGCCGCGCCCCTAGCCGCAGGCACCCACGTCGATTCCACGGGCTACAAGATTGTGGACGGCAAACTGGTGGTCGCCCTGGTGGGCGGCAGCAACAGTGGCCTGCGCAATGACGCGCAACTGATCGGCTACCACGGCGATGCCGCGGCACCGACCGCCGTGCTGCTGAAAAACCACGGCCTGCACTTCGAAATCCAGATCGATGCCAGCACCCCGGTGGGCCAGACCGATGCCGCCGGTGTCAAAGACATCCTGATGGAAGCCGCGCTGACCACCATCATGGACTGCGAAGACTCCGTCGCCGCCGTCGATGCCGACGACAAAGTGGTGATCTACCGCAACTGGCTCGGCCTGATGAAGGGCGACCTGGCCGAAGAAGTGGCCAAGGGCGGCCAGACCTTCACCCGCACCATGAACGCCGACCGCACCTACACCACCCCGGATGGCGGCGAACTGAGCCTGCACGGTCGTTCGCTGTTGTTCGTGCGTAACGTGGGCCACCTGATGACCATCGACGCGATCCTCGACAAGGACGGCAACGAAGTCCCCGAGGGCATTCTCGATGGCCTGATGACCAGCCTGGCGGCGATTCACAGCCTCAACGGCAACACCTCGCGCAAGAACAGCCGCACCGGTTCGGTCTACATCGTCAAACCGAAGATGCACGGCCCGGAAGAAGCCGCGTTCACCAACGAGTTGTTCGGCCGCATCGAAGACGTGCTGGCCCTGCCACGCAACACCCTCAAAGTCGGGATCATGGACGAGGAGCGCCGTACCACGGTCAACCTCAAGGCCTGCATCAAGGCCGCCAGCGAGCGCGTGGTGTTTATCAACACCGGGTTCCTGGACCGCACCGGCGATGAAATCCACACCTCCATGGAAGCCGGCGCGATGGTGCGCAAAGCCGCCATGAAAACCGAGAAGTGGATCGGCGCCTACGAGAACTGGAACGTCGATATCGGCCTGAGCACCGGCCTGCAAGGTCGCGCCCAGATCGGCAAAGGCATGTGGGCCATGCCTGACCTGATGGCCGCCATGCTGGAGCAGAAAATCGCCCACCCGCTGGCCGGCGCCAACACCGCGTGGGTACCGTCGCCGACCGCCGCCGCGCTGCACGCGCTGCACTACCACAAGGTCGATGTATTCGCCCGCCAGGCCGAACTGGCCAAGCGCGGCCGCGCGTCGGTGGACGACATCCTGACCATCCCGTTGGCGAGCAATCCCCACTGGTCGGCCGAAGAAATCCAGAACGAACTGGACAACAACGCCCAAGGCATCCTCGGTTATGTGGTGCGTTGGATCGACCAAGGCGTGGGTTGCTCCAAGGTGCCGGACATCAACGACATCGGCCTGATGGAAGACCGTGCCACGCTGCGTATCTCCAGCCAGCACATCGCCAACTGGCTGCGTCACGGCATCGTCACTCAAGCTCAGGTGCTGGAAAGCCTCAAGCGCATGGCCCCAGTGGTAGACCGCCAGAACGCCGGGGACGCGCTGTACCGCCCACTGGCCCCGAACTTCGACAGCAACATTGCCTTCCAGGCAGCGGTCGAACTGGTGATCGAAGGCACCAAACAGCCCAACGGCTACACGGAGCCGGTGCTGCACCGCCGCCGCCGTGAGTTCAAGGCTGCCAACGGCCTGTAAGCCAACGCCGTAAACCACAAAGCCCCGGCCGCAAGGTCGGGGCTTTGTCGTTTACGGCACCTGTTCGTAGGATGCAGGCTGGCTATGCCATGCCCAGTTCGTGCTTGACCAGCGCCAGCAGCTTGTCGGTATCGATGGGCTTGAGCAAAAAATCCACCACGTTCAAATGCATGGCGGCGATGGCGTCGCCCACTTCGGCGTCGCCGGAAACGATGATGATCGGCAGCGCTGCGCGCACCGATTCGCGTACCTGGCGGATCAGGTCCAGGCCATCGAAGGGCGCCATGCGCAGGTCGGTAATCAGCAGGCCGATGGAGTTGCGCGAGGCCAAGAGGTCGAGCGCGGCCTTGCCGCTGGCGGCAGTCAGGCAGTGGATGCCGTCCAGGGCGAGGATTTCTGCGAGAAGCTCGCGGGCATCGCGGTCGTCGTCAACGATCAGTACCCGTTGCGGCGGCAAATCCGGTTCCAGCATCACGGCACTGAGCGCCTCGCGCTCGGCCTCGCTCAAAATATCGTGGTCAGGCATAACAATCTCTACAGGTTCAAGACAATCTCCCAGCACAGTGGTCTGACATCGCCGGGCGAAGCTTCAATGTGCGCTTCGTCGGAAAGTTTTCCAAGAGTGCCGACAAGCGGTTTATTCGCCAGTTCTCGTAGGCCATGTCTGAATATTTGTGACCGAGCCTAGACTTACGTCCAATGGGCACTGCGCACCGGGCAGCCGACCATGGCCGCCACAACAAATCCAAAAAGACTGCGGTACACGCCAATGAGCAAAACGGATGCCTTCACCCAGGCAGGGAAAACCGCGGTGTTGCAGAACATCCACGGCACCATGCAGTTCCTGCAGCGCTTCCCGCCCTTCAACCAGATGGAAAACGCCCACTTGGCGTACCTGGTGGAGCAATGCCAACTGCGCTTCTATGCCGCTGGCGAGAGTATCGTCAAACCTGCCGACGGGCCGGTGGAGCACTTTTTTATCGTCAAGCAGGGCCGCGTGGTGGGTGAGCGCCCGCACACGGCGCGGGGCGGTACCGAAACCACGTTCGAGATCACTACGGGCGAGTGCTTTCCCCTGGCCGCGCTGCTGGGCGAGCGCGCCACCCGCACCGAGCATCGGGCGGGGGAGGACACCTTCTGCCTGCAACTGAACAAACTTGCGTTCATCAAGCTGTTCGCCCTTTCCAGCGCCTTTCGCGATTTCGCCCTGCGCGGGGTCAGCAGCCTGCTGGATCAGGTCAACCAGCAGGTGCAGCAAAAAGCCGTGGAAACCCTCGGCACCCAATACTCCCTGAACACGCGCCTGGGTGAATTGGCCATGCGCCACCCGGTCAGTTGCCTGCCCGCCACGCCCCTGCGCGAGGCGGTGACGCTGATGCATGAGCAGCAGGTCGGCAGCATTGTGGTGGTGGATGAGCACAAGGCACCGCTGGGCATTTTCACCCTGCGCGACCTGCGCCAAGTGGTGGCCGACGGCACCAGCGATTTCAACCAAAGCATCGCCCGGCACATGACCCAGGCGCCGTTTTTCCTCAGCCCCGAGCACAGTGCGTTTGATGCGGCCATCGCCATGACCGAGCGGCATATCGCCCACGTCTGCCTGGTCAAGGATCAGCGCCTGTGCGGCGTGGTGTCAGAGCGCGATCTGTTCTCCCTGCAGCGGGTCGACCTGGTGCACCTGGCCCGCACCATCCGCAATGCGCCCCGGGTGGAGAACCTGGTGGCCATGCGCGGGGAAATCGGCCAATTGGTCGAGCGCATGCTGGCCCACGGTGCGTCTTCGACCCAAATCACCCACATCATCACCCTGCTCAACGACCACACCGTGTGTCGGGTCATCGAGCTGGCCCTGGCCGACAAGGGCGACCCCGGCGTGCCGTTCACCTGGCTGTGCTTTGGCAGCGAAGGGCGCCGCGAGCAGACCCTGCACACCGACCAGGACAACGGCATCCTCTTCGAGGCCCGCGACGCCGCCCATGCCGCCGAGATCCGCGGCAAGCTGTTGCCCCTGGCGCAGCACATCAACCAGAACCTGGCGTTGTGCGGTTTTACCCTGTGCAAAGGCAACATCATGGCCGGCAACCCCGAGCTGTGCCTGTCGCGGGCCGAATGGGCGCGGCGCTTCGCGGCGTTTATCCGCGAGGCGACACCGGAAAACCTGCTGGCCTCCAGCATCTACTTCGACCTGCGGGTGGTATGGGGTGACGAACAGGGTTGCGAGCAGCTGCGCCGGGGCATCCTGGAGCAGGTCGCCGACAACCGCTTGTTCCAACGCATGATGGCCGAGAACGCCCTGCGCCAACGCCCGCCCGTGGGGCGCTTCCGCGATTTCGTGCTGACGCGCAAAGGCACGGACAAAGCCACCCTGGACTTGAAAGTGCAAGGCCTGACCCCCTTCGTCGACGGCGCCCGCCTGCTGGCCCTGGCCAACGGCGTGGAAGCCAACAACACCCTCGAACGCCTGCGCCAATTGGTCGAGCGCGAAGTGATCGAACGCCTGGACGGCGCCGCCTACGAGGAGGCTTACCACTTCATCCAGCAAACCCGCATGCAGCAACACCAATTGCAGACCCGGGAAAACCTGCCCTACTCCAACCGCGTCGACCCCGACAGCCTCAACCACCTCGACCGGCGCATCCTGCGCGAGTCCCTGCGCCAGGCCCAACGCCTGCAAAGCAGCCTGGCCCTGCGGTATCAGCTATGAGCCTGTTCAACTGGCTGCGCCCCAGCGCACCGACCCTGAGCCCAACCCAGCAACAACGCCTGGAGGCCCTGGCGCCCGCCGCGCCACTGGACGAGTGCAGCCTGCGCGAGCAGCGCTGGGTGGTGGTGGACCTGGAAACCACCGGCCTGAACCTGAACAAAGATGTAGTGCTGTCCATCGGCGCCGTGGTGATCGAAGACGGCGCCATCGATTTTCGTCAACAGTTCGAGCGCACCCTGCAACGCCCCGACCACAGCGTCGGGCCCAGCGTGTTGATCCATGGCCTGGGGCCCAGCGCGATTGCCGCCGGCAGCGACCCGGTGGAGGCCTTGCTCGACTTCATGGAATTTGTCGGCGATAGCCCGCTGCTGGCCTTCCATGCGCCCTTCGACCAGCACATGCTCGGCCGCGCCCTGAAAACCAGCCTGGGCTACCGCTTGCAGCACCCGTTCCTGGATGTGGCGGACATGGCGCCGCTGGTCTGCCCCCAGGCGCACATCCGCGAGGCGGGGCTGGACGACTGGATCGAGCACTTCAAGCTGCACGTGGGCGAACGCCACCACGCCAGCGCCGACGCCCTGGCCACCGCCGAACTGGCGCTGATCCTGTTTAGCCGCGCCCGCCAGCAGCAAATCCACAGCCCGCTGAACCTGCAACAGCGCCTGGGCCAATGGAAACGCCGACGCCAGGCGCAGTCGTTCTGACCTAGCGGGCTCGCCCGCCTGCTACAGCAGCACCCGACCAACGCCAATTGCGCCGCCTCCAGGCTTCTGCCAGAATCGCGAACAATTCTCGTTAGCTTAAACTCCTACGTCGGTGATGCCCTGTGTCGTCAGTCCAAAACCCCAACAATGAGCTGGTAGGTTCGCTTTATCGCGACCATCGCGGCTGGCTGTTGGCTTGGCTGCGGCGCAATGTGGCCTGCCCGCAGCGCGCCGAGGACCTGAGCCAGGACACGTTCGTGCGCCTGCTGGGCCGCGACAGCTTCAACGCCCCGCGTGAACCGCGGGCGTTTTTGGTGGCCATCGCCAAGGGCCTGTTGTTCGACTACTTCCGCCGCGCCGCGCTGGAACAGGCCTACCTCAGCGAACTGATGCTGATCCCCGTGCACGAACAACCGTCCCCGGAAGAACAGCAACTGATCCTCGAAGACCTCAAGGCCATCGATCGCCTGCTAGGCAAGCTCTCGACCAAGGCCCGCGCCGCGTTCCTCTACAACCGCCTCGACGGCATGAGCCACGGCGAAATCGCCGAGCGCCTCGGTGTGTCGGTGCCCCGCGTGCGCCAGTACCTGGCCCAGGGTATCCGCCAGTGCTACATCGCCCTGTACGGCGCGCCGCAATGAGCCGCGCCGAACGCCAACCCGTCTCGGCACAGGTGCTGGACGCCGCGATTGCCTGGCAGTTGTGCCTGGACTGCGGCGCCGCCAGCGCGCTGGAGCGCGAAGCCTTCGCCCAATGGCACGCCGCCGCCGAAGAACACGCCCGCGCCTGGCGGCAACTGGGCATGCTCGACCAACGCTTCAGCGCCGCCAGCGGCCCGGCGCGCACGGCCCTGCTGCAATCGCGCGAAGGCATCCGCCGGCGCGTGCGCAAACTCGGCACCGGGTTGGCCAGTGTGGTGTTGGTGTGCGGCCTGGCGCTGTTCGCCGGCCCGCGCTACCTGCCTGTGGATTACTGGCTGGCCGACCAACGCACCGCCACCGGCGAGCAACGCACGCTGCGCCTGGCCGACGGCACCCTTATCAACCTCAACACCCACAGCGCGATGGACGTGCGCTTCGACGACAAGCAGCGGCGCATCGTGTTGCAGGAAGGGGAAATCCTGGTCGAGACCGGCCACAACGACCCACGCCCGTTTATCGTCGAAACCGCCGACGGCAGCCTGCGCGCCCTGGGCACACGCTTCTTGGTGCGCCGCGAAGCGGCCGGCACGCGCCTGAGCGTGCTGCAATCGGCCGTGGCCGCCCACCCGCAGGCCGGCGCCGACGAGCAGATCTACCAGGCCGGCCAGCAAGTGCTGATGCGCCGCGACGGCCTCGGCCCGCTGATCGCCCTCAAGCCCGGCGCCGACGCCTGGACCCGCGGCATGCTGGTGGTGGACAACGCGCGCCTGGAAGACCTGGTCAACGAACTGAGCCGCTACCGCCCCGGCCACCTGGGCGTGACCGCGCAAGTGGCCGACCTGCGTATCACCGGCAGCTTCCCGCTGCACGACACCGACCTGGCCCTCACCGCCCTGCTGCCGACCCTGCCGGTGCAGATCCAGCAGCACACGCCGTGGTGGGTGACGGTCGAGGCCAAGGTTGAGCCGCTTTAGCCTCAAAACGCTGTTGGGGCATTTTCCTGTGGGAGCAACGGTCTTACCTCGACCATTCGTCACCGCCACTCAGTGCCGCCATCGCGAGCAGGCTCGCGCCCACAGAAAAAATAAAATTCCACCCTCACCACCATTCAACTGTGGGAGCGGGCCTGCCCGCGATGGCGGCAGTACTGTCGATATGTATCCATTCGATGGCCGACCTCATCGCGGGCGAGCGGAGCGGCGCCCGGCCCACACCCCTCTTTACTTGCTGAATCGAAATTAATTTCATTCACGCCCTATCACTTTTCCCATCTCGTTCGGCACCTAGGCAATTGAGAAATATTTCCATTCAGGAGCTGCCGATGTCCCGTTCGTTCGATACCCTGTTGCGCCCCAGCCTGTTGGCCGTCGCCATCGCCCTGTGCGCACCGCTGGCCAGCACCGCCTTGATCGCCGCCGAGCAGGCGTCCGCCGTGCGGGCCTACAACCTGGCGGCTGCACCCTTGGCCGGCACCCTGAATCAGATCGCCAGCCAGGCCGGCCTGGCCCTGACCCTGGACCCCGCCCTGGCCGCCGGCAAGACCTCGGCGCCGGTGCAGGGCCAGTTCGACGCCAGCACCGCCCTGCGCCAGGCCCTACGTGGCACCGGCCTGCAACTGGAACAGAGCGGCGCCGGCACCTACAGCCTGGCCCCAGTGCCGGAGGGCGCATTGGCCCTGCCGGTTACCAGCATCACCGGCCAGGCAAACCTGGAAAGCGCCTGGGGCCCGGCCGACGGTTACGTCGCCACCCGCACCGCCGCCGGCACCAAGACCGACACGCCGATTGTCGAAGCACCGCGCTCGATGACGGTGATTACCCGCGAGCAACTGGACGAGCGCCAAGTGCTCAACCTCAACGACGCCTTGCGCTACACCGCCGGCGTGCAGAGCAGCGGCTACGGTTCCGACTCGCGCGCCGACTGGCTGCGGGTGCGCGGCTTCGACCCGACCCAGTTCCTCGACGGCATCCCGCTGCCCAAGGGCTCGTTCTCCAACCCCAAGGTCGAGCCGTGGAACCTGGAACGCATCACCGTGTTGCGCGGCCCGGCCTCGTCCGTGTACGGCCAGACCCCGCCCGGCGGCATGCTCGACATGGTCAGCCGCCGCCCCCAGGCTGAAAGTGCCCACCAGGTCGAAGCCCAGGCCGGCAGCAACGAACACAAGCAAATCAACTTCGACAGCACCGGCAAAATCGATGACGAAGGCCGCTTTCTCTACCGCGTCAGCGGCGTGGTACGCGACAGCAACGCGCCGGTCGATCACATCCCGGACAAGCGCTACAACATCGCCCCCAGCCTGACCTGGAACATCAACGACGACACCAAGCTGACGTTCATTTCCCAGTACACCCGCGACGATACCGGCATCACCGGGCAGTTCCTGCCGTTGCAGGGCACCCAACTGCCAGGCAGCAAGATTTCCCACCACAAGAACCTCGGCGAGCCGGGCTGGGACTTCTACGACCGCACCTACTACGCCCTGGGCTACGCCTTTGAAACGCACCTCAACGACACCTGGCAGTTCAAGCAAAACCTGCGCTACACCAAGAGCGATTTGGGTTTTCAAGCCGTCAACGTCGGCACCATCAACACGGTCGATGCCAATGGCAACGTCAACCGCGAGGCGGGCATCGTCAACGAAGACATCAGCCAGTTCGCCGTGGACAACAACTTCCAGGCTGACTTCCAGACCGGCGCCGTGCAGCACACCCTGTTGCTGGGCGTCGATCACCAACGCTCCAACACCAACTACCAATGGCTGTACGGCGGCTCGTACACCTACGGCGCCGACGGTAAACCCAATGGCTACAACGTGCCGCCGATCAACGTGAACCGCCCGGTGCACGGCCAGGACATGTCCAATGTCAGCTACTTCGCGTTGCAGGACTTTGGCCAGAAAACCCAGCAAACCGGCGTTTACATCCAGGACCAGATGGCCCTGGACAACTGGCGCCTGACCCTGGGCGGACGTGAAGACTGGGTGCACACCGGCACCACCTTCCACAACAGGGGCGACGCCACCAGCACCCAGCGCGACAAAGCCTTCACCGGCAACGTCGGCCTGAGCTACGTGTTCGACAACGGCGTGACGCCGTACCTGTCCTACACCGAGTCGTTCCAACCGAGCACCGGCGCCAGCGTCGATGCGGCGCAATCGTTCAAACCCACCGAGGGCCGCCAGTACGAGGCCGGCGTAAAGTATCAACCCGTGGGCAGCCGCAGCCTGCTGACCGCCGCCGTGTATGACTTGCGCCAGAGCAACGTGAAAGTCGCCGAAGGCAGCCTCACCCGCCAGGTCGGCGAAGTGCAGGTCCGCGGCCTGGAGCTGGAAGCCACCACCCAGGTCAACGACAACCTCAAGGTGGTCGGCTCCTACACCTACACCGACACCGAAACCCTCAAGGGCAAACCCGACGAAGTGGGCAAGCGTATGGCGCTGATCCCGCGCAACCAGGCCACCCTGTGGGGCGACTACACCTGGAACGCCGGCGTGCTCGACGGCTTCGGCATGGGCGCGGGCGTGCGCTACGTCGGTGACACCTACGGCAATGCCAGCAACACCGCCGTCGCCCACGTGGGCTCCTACACCGTGTACGACGCCGCCGTGCACTACGACATGGGCCGCCTGGGCAACAGCCTCAAAGGCATGACCGTCGCCGTCGAAGCCAAGAACCTGTTCAACAAGGACTACCTGGCCAACTGCGACGGCTACTGGTGCTACTACGGTGACGAACGCAACGTGGTCGCCAGCGTGAATTACAAATTCTAAAAAGAGATAAACCCTTGTAGGAGCGAGCCTGCTCGCGATGGCGGCCGGCCAACCGACAGCGATGTTGGCTGGGCCGGCGCTATCGCGAGCAGGCTCGCTCCCACCCAAGAACAATCCCGTGACCTATAGGCTGCCCGCAAGGCAGCCTATTTTTGCCTGTGGAGCCCCGATGAAAAGCCGAACCATCCGCCGCTGGTCTGCGGTTCATACCTGGACCAGCCTGATCTGCACCGCATTCCTGCTGATGCTGGCGCTGACCGGCCTGCCGTTGATCTTTCACCATGAAATCGATCACCTGCTGGGCGATGCGCCCGAGCTGGCGCAATTGCCCGCCGATACCCCCCAACTGGACTTGCAGCAACTGGTGCTCAAGGCCCAGGCCCATCGCCCCGGGGAAGTGATGCAGTACTTCGGCTGGGATGAAGAAGACCCCAACGGCGTGGTCGCGATCATGGCCGCCACCGCCGGCACCGAGCCCAACGCGTCCCACACCTTCATGCTCGATGCCCGCACCGGCGAGGTGGTGGACATGCCTTCGGCCAATGGCGGGGTGATGATGTTCATCCTGCGCCTGCATGTGGATATGTTCGCCGGGTTAGCGGGCAAGCTGCTGCTGGCGTTCATGGGCATCCTGTTCGTGCTGGCGATTGTCTCGGGCGCGGTGTTGTACCTGCCGTTCATGCGCCGCTTGAAATTCGCCACCGTGCGCCACGACAAATCCACCCGCCTGCGCTGGCTCGACCTGCACAACCTGATCGGCGTCGTGACCCTGACCTGGGCCCTGGTGGTGGGCGTGACCGGGGTCATCAGCGCCTGCGCCGACCTGATTATCGCGGCGTGGCGCAACGACAGTCTCAGCGCCATGGTCCAGCCCTACCGCGATGCCCCGCCGCTGGCCGCGCTGGCCCCGGCCAGCCGCTTGCTCGACATCGCGCAAGAAGCTGCACCCGGCATGCGCCCGGACTTCATCGCCTTCCCCGGCACGCGCTTTTCCAGCGAGCACCACTACGCGGTGTTCATGAAAGGCAGCACTCACCTGACCTCACACCTGCTCACGCCGGTACTGATCGACGCCAGCACCCTCAAGGTCACTGCCGTGGCGCAACGGCCCTGGTACATGGACGCCATGGGCATGTCCCAGCCCCTGCACTTTGGCGACTACGGCGGCATGCCGATGAAAATCCTCTGGGCCGTGCTGGACGTGCTGACCATCGTCGTCCTTGGCAGTGGCCTGTACCTGTGGGTCGTGCGGCGCAAAGCGGCGAAAGCCGTGGAGGTGCCCGCGTGAAGCCACGGCAATCGAGTTTCTGGAAGGTCTTCGCCATTCCCAGCGTCATCGCCCTGCTCAGCGCGGCCGGGCTGTTTGCCGCGCTGCTGGGGGATGGCGTGTGGGACGGCTTGAGTTGGTTGGGGTTGGGGGTGCCGGCGGGGTTGGGTATTCGAGGGTTGTGGCGTAGGGCTTGAGGGCGCCGCCCAGCCCGCTCCCACGGGGATTGCGCTGAACCCTGTGGGAGCGGGCCCGCCCGCGATAGCCATCTGGCGACCAGAAAAACAACCCAGCCTTTTCCCACGCAGACCGCCCGCAGCTACACTCGATGCTTTTCGAGGAACGCCCATGTCCGCGCCCAGCATGACCCTCTTCCACAACCCGGCCTCGCCCTATGTGCGCAAGGTCAGGGTGCTGCTCCACGAAACCGGGCAACAGAGCCGGGTGGCATTGCAACTGAGCCAGTTAAGCCCGGTGCACCCCGATGCGGCGCTGAACCTGGACAACCCCCTGGGCAAGATCCCGGCCCTGCGCCTGGCCGACGGCACTGTCATCCACGACAGCCGGGTGATCCTTGACTACCTCGACCACCAGCATGTCGGCAACCCGCTGATCCCCCGCGACGGCCCGGCGCGCTGGCGGCGCCTGACGCTGGCCTCAATGGCCGACGGGATCCTGGACGCCGCCGTGCTGGTGCGTTACGAACTGGCCCTGCGCGCGCCTGAGAAGCACTGGGAACAATGGCTCGAGGCCCAACGCGACAAAATGCGCCGGGCCCTGGCGGCCTTCGAGGCCCAGGCCATCGCCGAACTCGCCAGCCACTTTGACGTGGCCGCCATCAGCCTGGCTTGCGCCCTGGGTTACCTGGATTTTCGCCACCCCGACCTGCAATGGCGCACCGCCAACCCACAGTTGGCGGCGTGGTATGCCCAGGTCAGTCAGCGTGAATCGATGCGCGAGACTGAACCACCGCAGTAAAACCCCGGCATCGCGGTGGAGGGGCAAGGGTTATCGCGAGCAGGCTCGCTCCCACGGGCAAGCGCATTCCAACGTGGGAGAGGGCCGGGCGGCGCACCGCTTGCCCGCGATAGCGCCTGTAGGTCCCCCACAAAAACCTGCGCCAACCACATCACCAACCGCTCCCCTTCGCGCTGATCCTCGCGCAACCCCAGCGACCTACTCATCGGCCACCTCCAGCGCCTTGGCCGATTTGCCCGGGCCGATGCCATACCAATCCAGTTTGCGCGTCAGCACCATGAACACCCCCAGCAAGCCGAACAGCAGCAGCGAGCCCATCAGCAGTGCGTAGTCTTCAGCGCTGAGCAAGCCGTAGAGCAAGCCGTACAGGGCCGCCAACCCCGCCGAAAAACTCAGGCCATGGCGGGCGCTGCGCAGCACGTGGCTGACGTAAAAGCCGATCAACACCACGCAGGCACTGGCCGACAGCAGGTACGCCAGGGCAAAGCCCAGATGCTCGGACAACGACAACAGCAGCAAGTAGAAGAACGCCAAAGCCGCGCCCACCAGGGCGTATTGGATCGGGTGCACCGCCATGCTCTTGAGCACTTCAAAGAGAAAGAAGCCCGCAAAGGTCAAGGCAATGAACAGCAGCGCATATTTGATCGCCCGGTCGCTCTTGAGGTACTGGTCCACCGGGTCGATAAAGCTCACGCCAAAGCTGCGGCCGTTGAACTCCTCGCAGCGGGCGCCGTTGACGCAGGTGCTCATGGCTTCTTCGAGGTTGGTGGAGAAGAACGACGTCTGCCACTGGGCGGTAAAGCCGCTCTCGCCGATCTCGCGCCGGGTCGGCAGGTAGTTGCCGATAAAGCTGGGGTGGGGCCAGTTGGCCGCCAGTTTCACTTCGCTGGTTTTGCCCACCGGCGTCACTTGCAACTGGCCGGTGCCTTGCAAGCGCAGGTCGAAGCCGAACGGCAATTGCAAAGCCTTGGCCGGGTTCAGCGGCGGCAGGGCGACGCGCACGCCTTCACCCAACCAATCGACGTTGCTGCCGGGGATGAAGTCCAGGTCCTGGCCGTTGAACTGCAACGTGAGGGCGTTCTCGATGCCGCGGATATCGCTGATGCCAACCGCGACAAAGGCCTGCTCAAACTGATAGTCGGCAAAGTCTTCGTCGATACCCCACTGCGGGGGAATCACAAATTGGCCGCTGATGCGGTTATCGGCGTGGAACAGCCGCGCCTGGTAAATACCCCGCGAACGCAGTTCGGTCTGCACCTTACCGTCGAGCTCGAAACGCTCCGGCAGAAAGTACAGGCGCCCGCGCTGCTCACCGATTTCCTGGTAGCGCTGGTTGGTTTTTTCGTTGGTCTTCCAGGTGCGCACCACCTTGCGAAACGGCACGACCATGATCGGCCCGGTCAGTTGCTGGCTGTAGCTGGAGCTGCGGGCGATGTCTTCGAGCACGCCGTCGCGCAGTTGCTGGCGGTCCTGGATCATGCCGTCGATCATCAGCAGCGGAATCAACAACAGCACAATCAGTAGGGCAATGGCCCCTAGTTTTAAAGTCAGGCTGCGGTTCATGGGTGTCTCCCTGTTTGGATGGGGAGAGTCTGGGGCGCGTCGGTGGAGGCTTTATGGAGCGAATGTGGAGATTGTGTGGTGGTAGCAAGCGGGCCCGCCCGCAGGCTACTGGCAGGGGAGAAGGAGGGTAACTTGCACGCCGCCGTCGACATTGCCGATGCTCATGCGCCCGCCGTGCAGTTGCACCACTTCCTCGACGAAATTCAGGCCCAGGCCGGTGCTTTTGCGCCCGCTGTCGGGCCGTGGCAGGGAGTAGAAGCGCTCACAGAGCCTGGGCAAGGCATAGTCGGGAATGGCTGCGGCCTGGTTGAACAACGCCACTTCGACCTGCTCGCCCCGCCGCTGGGCCTGCAGCCGCAGCAAGCCGCCGGGCGGGGTGAAGTCGAGGGCGTTTTCCAGCAGGTTGCCCAGCGCCTGGCGCAGCAGGAACGGCTCGCCGATCAGGGCCAGGCCCGGGGCGATGGTGTGTTCGATGCGCACTTGCCGTGCCTCGATCCGCGCACTTTGCGCGCTGAGCAATTGTTCCCACAGCGGCGCCAATGGCACCGCCACCCGCTCTTCCAAACCTTGGCGCTGTTCCACCAGGGCCAGGTTCAGCAGGCGTTCGATCAACTGCTGCATGCGCGCGCTTTCACTGTCGATATTGCTCACGAAGCGCTGCTGCGCCGCCACCGGCATGTCGCCCTGGAGCAACTCCGCCGCGCCGCGAATCGCCGCCAATGGGCTCTTCAATTCGTGGGTCAGCGTGTGCACGTAGCGCTCGACGTAGGCCTTGCCCTCCAGTTGGGTGCGCATGTGCTCCACGGCGCTGGACAGTTGCGCCAGCTCACCACCGCGATAGTGCGGCACCTGGGCCCGGCGCCCTTCGCTGACGGCTTGGGCGTAGGCAGTGAGGCGGCGCAGCGAGCGGCTCAGCCACCACGACAGCAAGGCGCCGAACAACAGGCCCAGGCCGATCAGCGCCGCGCCGTACCACAGCAGCCGCCGCTCGGTGCGGTCGATATAGGGTTGCAGCGAGCTGTTGGGCTTGGCCACCGTGACCACGCCGATGATCCGGCCGTTATCGCGGATCGGCGCGCCCACGTGCATCACTGAAGAGGTGGAATCATGCGCATCGCTGCGGGTGGAACGTGCGCCGTATTCGCCGCGTAGGGTCAGGTAGACGTCGTTCCAGCGCGAGTAATCCTGGCCCAGGGCCAGGCCGCTGGAGTCGAGCAACACGATGCCCTGGGCGTCGGTCACGTAGATGCGGTGGTTGACCTGGTTCTTCGCCAAACCCCAGATGCTGGCTGCTGGCTGGCGGTCGCCGTAGGCCTTGAGCAGTTGTGGCCAGCGGCTCTGGCCCAGGGTGCCGGCCTTGACGTCGTCGCGCAGGATCTCGGCCATCAGGTTGGCGGTGTCCACCAGGGTTTCTTCGGTGGACTGGCGCACGCCGGGGCGGATTTCTTCCATCACCGTGTTCAGTACGAAGTAGCTGGTGAGGCCGATGAACAGCGCGTACACCAGGAAAATCCGCACCCCCAGGGGCATCAGCCATGCTCCGGGCTGTAGCTGTAGCCCAGGCCCCGATGGGTCTGGATCGGCTCGGCGTTGGGCGCCACCAGGCGCAATTTGGCGCGCACGCTTTTGATATGGCTGTCGATGCTGCGCTCGTAGCCGGCATCCGCCGCCACGCCCAGGGCATCGAGCAATTGCTCGCGGCTGAACACCCGCTGCGGTTGCTCCAGCAGGCAGTGCAGCAAACGGAATTCGTGGCGGGTCAGGCTCAGGGGCTGGCCGCGGTAGGTAATCAACACGCGCTCGGCATCAACCTGGAACAGCGGGCTGCAACCGGCCAGCGTCACCCGTGGCGCCATGCGTTTGAGGATGGCACGCACCCGCGCCGCCACTTCCCGGGGGCTGAAGGGCTTGACCACATAATCGTCGGCACCGATCTCCAAGCCCACCACCCGGTCGATCTCACCGTCACGGGCACTGAGGAACATCACCGGCACGTCACTGAAGCGCCGCAGTTGCTTGCACGTCTCGAAGCCGCTGATATCCGGCAGGCCGATATCGAGGATCAGCAGGTCCGCCGGGGTGTTGCGCTGGTGCTCAAGGGCCGCTGCGCCGAGGCTCAGCCAAGTGGTGGTGAAGCCCTCGCCCTGGAGGGCGAACACCAGGGTGTCGGCAATGGCCGCTTCGTCTTCGACAATCAGGATATGGGGCATGGCATCGGGCCAGGAGTGGAGTGCGCGAACGGTGCCCCAAGGCTGGGGCGCCGTCAATCGTTCAACAGTCAGGTTTGTCCGCGGTAAAACGCCGCGCCGGGTTCACCGCCGCATTGAATTCGCGCAGGGCCTTGGCGCCGATCAGCAACGGGTAGTTGAAGCTGCTGCGGTCGGTGAGGTTGACCTCCACCGTGCGCTTGACGTTGCCCAGGCACAGCTCCAGATCGACCACCGGGCGGCGCGCCGCTTCGGGGGTTTCTTCCTCGTCTTCGTCGGCGCGGCTCTTGATCTTGCTGATGCGCGCGACCTTGTGTTCGTAGACCTTGTTGCTCGCGCCCTTGGTCGCCAGGCGAAAGCGCACCCAGTCTTCGCCGTCGCGGGTGAAGGTTTCGATGTCCTTGGCCGACAGGGACGCGGTCAACGCGCCGGTGTCCATCTTGGCCTTGAGCACCTCGCCGCCGATCTCCGGCAACTGGATGTATTCGTAGCGCCCGTACAGGGTCGGTTCGGCGGCCAGGGCCGGCAGGGCCACCAGGGTCAGCAGTGCGAGAAGGGATTTCACGTGGGCAATGTCCTTGGAGTGGAAGCAGCGGGATTTTAGACCCCGGGCCGCAGGTTGGTTCCTCAGTTGCTCAACATAACGAGGCGCGCGTGAAACATTCGTGACCCCGGCAAAGTTGGCCTGCGCCACTAAGCTGCTTATCATGCCCCGTCCCACATGACCCAAGAGTTGCTTATGCGCCGCCTGCTCACCGGCTGTCTGGTTACCCTGCTGCTACTGCTCAACACCCTCGTGCTGTTTGGCCCGCTAATGGTGTTCGCCCTGCTCAAACTCCTGCTGCCCGGCCGTGGCCGCGACTACGCCTCCTGGGCGGTGATGTGGATAGCCGAGACCTGGGCCGAAATCGACAAGCTTATTTTCGCCCTGTGCATCCCCACCCAATGGGACATCCGCGGCGGTGAAGGCCTGCGCCGCGACACCTCGTACCTGGTCATCAGCAACCACCAGTCCTGGGTCGATATCCCGGCGCTGATCCAGACCCTCAACCGGCGCACGCCGTTCTTCAAGTTCTTCCTCAAGAAAGAGCTGATCTGGGTGCCGTTCCTGGGCCTGGCCTGGTGGGCGCTGGATTACCCCTTCATGAAGCGCTACACCAAGGCGTTCCTGGCCAAGCACCCGGAACTGGCGGGCCAGGACTTGAAGATCACCCAACAGGCCTGCGAGCTGTTCAAGCGCCAACCGGTGACCGTGGTCAACTACCTCGAAGGCACGCGCTTCACCCCCGCCAAACGGGCGCAACAGCAATCACCCTTCAACTACCTGCTCAAGCCCAAGGCTGGCGGCGTGGCCTTTGTGCTGGCGGCGATGGGGGAGCAATTGGATGCGGTGCTGGATGTGACGGTGGTCTATCCGTCACAACGGATACCGGGGTTCTGGCGCCTGATTTGCGGCGACGTGCCCAAGGTCATCATCGATATCCGCACCCGCGAACTGGACCCGGCGCTGTGGCAGGGCGACTACGAAAACGACCCGGTGTTTCGCCAAACGGTGCAGAACTGGGTCAACCAGCTCTGGACCGAAAAGGACGCGCGCATCGCCGCGTTGCGCGACGAGCGCCCCTGAATCAACCGGCGCTGGCGCCCCAGATGCTGCCCAGGCTTTGCAGCAGTGGGCCGCCAACGCCCTGCTCGCCCAGGTACTTGAGCAACACCGGAGCAAACTGGCCGATCATGCCGCTGTCCATCCCCAGCGCGCCGAAGGCACTGTTCAGGTCGGCAGTGTTCTTCACGTTGCCCAGGGCGTTTTCCAGGCCTGCGGCTTTGCCGGAGGCGCCAAGCAAGCCGCTCAAGGCGCCCAACTGCCCGCCACCGGACAACTTGTCCAGCCCCGGTACGCTCTTGGCCAACTGCGAGTAATCGGTGGAACTGAGCTGGTTCTTCGCCAGCCCCAACATCGCACTGGTGCCGCCCACCGCTTGCTGCGGCGTGACGTCCAGCGCCGATAGCGCGCTGAGCAGGCCAGCGGTCTGGGAAGTCGGCGCCGCAGCGGCTGCCTTGTCACCGCCCTGCATGCTCGCCGCCGCGCCCACCACATCGTTCAAGCTAAAACCGGCAAACACCGGCCCGGCCGCCAGGGCCAAGAGCGAAGCCAAAACCAAACCGCGAGACATCTTCATCGGGAACCACTCCTGGGGCTAAATACGGGCCCGGAATCGGGCGCAAAGCTGCCGATAAGACCGGCAAACGGGGGGCATTGTTCCACAGCCTGGCGAACATTGGAGCCTTGAATGCGGCGACTGGAAAACGATCTAACCGCCTTTGGGCGCTAGTCGAAAACAGTCTAGATACCTGTCATATCTGACAGTTACTCCACTAGGCAAAATTGCCCACCATGAGCACTCCAACCACATAAAGGAGTACAGCCCCATGCACACGCAATTGATTGCAGCCGTCCTGGCCACGATGGCATTGATGGGTAATGTCTACGCCGAAGAGGATTTATCCATCTGCCCGAAGGTGTCTGAGATCACGTCAGAAGGGAATGGCAAAGAAGGAAACCTCGCCGGCTTCACCTACACGGCCAAAGGAGTCGATGGGAAAGAGTGGACGGGAGAAACCATGGCCACCGACGACGACTTCCTGGACGCGAAGTACGCGCTCAAAGCCGAGTCGGTAGAGACTCAAGGCGCAAAGGTCATCTGCTCCTATGGCGGCACCGCTGTGACCGAAGGCGAGTTCGTTTCTAAGCCTTATTTGAAGATGGTGCGCCAGTAGGTGTCGTAGCAAGCGGGCTCGCCCACTTGCTACTTCCGCCAAAGGGTTTAGGCCGCGCTAAACAGCTTGTGCGGGTCGATCACAAACTTCTTCGGCACGCCGGCATCGAACTCGCCGTAGCCACGGGGGGCGTCGTCGAGGCTGATGACTTCCACACCGACAATATCGGCGATCTTGATGCGATCCCACATGATGGCTTGCATCAGTTGGCGGTTGTACTTCATCACCGGGGTCTGGCCGGTGTGGAAGCTATGGGACTTGGCCCAGCCCAGGCCGAAGCGGATGCTCAGGCTGCCCATTTTCGCCGCGGCGTCCACCGCGCCCGGGTCTTCGGTGACATACAGGCCGGGGATACCGATCTTGCCCGCCACCCGCACCACGCCCATCAGGGAGTTGAGCACCGTGGCCGGGGCTTCGTGTTTCACGCCGTCATGGCCGTGGCCGCGGGCCTCGAAACCGACGCAATCCACTGCACAATCCACCTCAGGCTCGCCCAGCAGCGCGGCGATCTGTTCGTGCAGCGGCGTGTCCTTGGACAGGTCGACCACCTCAAAACCCTGGCCCTTGGCGTGAGCGAGGCGGATGGAGTTGACGTCACCGATTATCACCACCGCCGCCCCCAGCAGGCGCGCCGATGCGGCCGCCGCCAGGCCCACCGGGCCGGCCCCGGCGATGTACACCGTGCTGCCCGGACCGACGCCGGCGGTGACCGCACCGTGGTAGCCGGTGGGGAGGATGTCGGAGAGGCAAGTCAGGTCGCGGATTTTCTCCATGGCCTTGTCGCGGTCCGGGAGCTTCAACAGGTTGAAATCGGCGTACGGCACCAGCACATATTCGGCCTGCCCGCCGGTCCAGTCGCCCATGTCCACATAACCGTAGGCGCCACCGGCGCGGGCCGGGTTGACGGTCAGGCACACGCCGGTGTGCTGCTCCTTGCAGGAACGGCAGCGGCCGCATGCCACGTTGAACGGCACCGACACCAGGTCGCCGAGCTTCAGGTTCTCGACGTCGCTGCCTTTCTCGATCACCTCACCGGTGATTTCGTGCCCTAGCACCAAACCGGTCTGGGCCGTGGTGCGGCCACGCACCATGTGCTGGTCGGAGCCACAGATATTGGTGGAGACCACGCGCAGGATGACGCCGTGTTCAATCTTGCGGCCACGGGGGTCCTGCATTTTCGGATAGTCGATTTTCTGCACTTCGACCTTACCGTTGCCGAGATATACGACACCACGATTGTCAGACATGTCAGTCACCTTTACTCATTTGTTGTTATGAAAAATCAGGAAGCGATTTGAGCGGCAAGCTACAAGCTGCAAGTGGTGTGCGGTGTACTGCCCTTACTTGCCGCTCGCCACTCAAAGCACCACCGTTCTGTTGGCATTCAAAAAGACCCTGCGCTCAATGTGATAACCCACCGCCCGGGCCAGGGTCTGGCCTTCGATGTCGCGGCCCTTGGCGATCAGGTCTTCGGGGTAGTGGCTGTGGTCCACCACTTCCACGCCCTGGGCGATGATCGGGCCTTCGTCCAGGTCGTTGTTGATGTAGTGCGCCGTGGCGCCCACCAGTTTCACGCCTTTGTTGTAGGCCTGGTGGTAGGGCTTGGCGCCCTTGAAACCGGGCAGCAGGGAGTGGTGGATATTGATCGCCTTGCCGTCCAGGCGCCGGCACAACTCCGGCGACAGCACTTGCATGTAGCGCGCAAGGATCACCAATTCGGCGCCCGCCTCCTCGATGATCTGCAGCACCTGGCGCTCCTGGGACGGTTTGTCGTTGGGGTCCAGGGGAAAGTGGTAGTAGGGGATCTGGTGCCAGTCGGCCAGGGGCTTGAGGTCCGGGTGGTTGGACACCACCGCCACCACCTCCATCGCCAACTGGCCGATGCGCTGGCGGTAGAGCAGGTCGTTGAGGCAGTGGTCGGCCTTGGACACCATGATGACCACCTTGGGCCGGTGGTGCGGCGGGGTCAGCTCGAAGACCATGCCAAAGGCAATGCCCCGCTCGGCCAGGCCGGCACGAAAGGCGAGTTCGTCAAAACCTTCGGGCTGGCGGAACTCCACGCGAATGAAAAACCGCCCCGAGAGCCGGTCATCGAAGGAATGGTGTTCGGTGACGTAACAGCCTTGCTCGAACAGAAAACGGGTCACCGCATCCACCGTACCCAGCACGCTGGGGCAGTCGGCGGTCAAAATCCATGTGTCGGGGGCGCGGCTCATTGCTCGGTGACTCCTCTGGGTGACGGGCCCGGGTAGCAAGCGGGCTTGCTACCCGGGGCAGTGTCATATCAGGCCTGCACGTTCAGGCCATACTCGGCCGCGGCGTCCTGCAACCACAACCACCAGTAATCCGAGAAGCTACGGCGGATCAGCAGTTCCCAGGTGTCGGGCGCGGTATGGCGGATCACCAGTTGGGATTTGGCGAACACCGTGCCCACGGCCTTGCCCACCGGGAAGTTGTTGGGGTGCACGTCGTAGCTGGTGGATTTCATCAGCACCTGGCGCACGTTCGGGCCGCTGAGTTCGAGGATCTGCTGGCCGCCGCTGACGTTAACGATCTGGATATGCAGCTCGCCCAACGCTTCGCGTAGTTTCTGTTCGGCAGCGAATTCTTCACCGCCCGGCAGCACCAGCAGCCACTCGTCCGGGCCGAGCCATTGCAGGCTGGTCTCGCCCTTGACGATCACAGCCAGCGCGCCGGGCAGTTCGATACCCAAAGCCTTGTGCACGCCGGCGGCGAAGGCCGGGTCGTGGCCGTCGCCCCGGATCGTGAGGTGGCCCAGGAGTTTGCGTTCGCGCACGGTTACGCCGGCGCTTTTGCGGCCCTTGCCGGCCAGGCTGGCGAGGTCGGCGTGATGCAGCGAAGATTCGGCTCTGGCCCCCGTAGTGGGGCGTTGTTGGTAAACGTTGGCTGCGGTCATAAAGCACCTGTGCGAATTCTGTGGTGGCTGTTCTGGCCTCACCGGGGGCAAGCCCCCGATGCAGGCGCGTGGGTCCGTCAGATGTTCTGGCGATCGCCTTTAGGGTCGAAGAACACTGAGGAAACGATCTCGGCCTCGATCACGCTGCCGTCCGCCTGGGGCGAGAACACCCGCTCACCGAGGCGCTTCAAGCCGCCCTTGACCACCGCCATCGCAAACGAATAGCCGAGGGAGTTGTGGGCATAACTGGAGGTGACGTGGCCGACCATCTTCATCGGGATCGTCTGCTTGGGGTCGAACACCAGTTGCGCGCCTTCCGGCAGCCACACCTTCGGGTCGATGGGCTTGAGGCCCACCAGTTGCTTGCGCTCGTCATGCACGCAGTCCTCGCGGTTCATTCCGCGCCAGCCGATCCACGAGAACGGCTTGGTGCGGCCCACGCACCAGCCCATGTTCAGGTCGTCGGGGGTCATGGAGCCGTCGGTGTCCTGGCCGACGATGATGAAACCCTTCTCGGCCCGCAGCACGTGCATGGTCTCGGTGCCGTAGGGGGTCAGGTTGTACGGTTTGCCGGCCTCGACGATTTTTTCCAGTACGCCCATGGCGTAGTCGGCCTGCACGTTGACCTCGTAGGACAGCTCGCCGGTGAACGAGATGCGGAACACCCGCGCCGGTACGCCGCCCACCAGGCCTTCTTTCCAGGTCATGAACGGGAAGCCGTCCTTGTCCAGGTCGATGTCGGTGACTTCGCTGAGCAGCTTGCGGCTGTTGGGGCCCGACAGGGTCATGGTCGCCCAGTGGTCGGTGACCGAGGTGAAGTACACCTTCAGGTCCGGCCATTCGGTTTGTTGGTAGATCTCCAGCCACTGCAACACGCGGGCCGCGCCGCCGGTGGTGGTGGTCATCAGGAAGTGGTTGTCGGCCAGGCATGCCGTCACGCCGTCGTCGAAGACCATGCCGTCTTCCTTGCACATCAAGCCGTAGCGGGCCTTGCCCACGTCGAGTTTGGTCCAGGCGTTGGAGTAGATGCGGTTGAGAAACTCACGGGCGTCGGGGCCCTGGATGTCGATCTTGCCCAGGGTGGAGGCGTCGAGCAGGCCCACGCTGTCGCGCACCGCCAGGCATTCGCGCTTGACCGCCGCGTGCAGGTCTTCGCCATTGCGTGGGAAGTACCAAGGGCGTTTCCATTGGCCGACGTCCTCGAACTCGGCGCCGTTCTTCACGTGCCAGGCGTGCAGCGCGGTGTAGCGCACCGGCTCGAAAATATGCCCGCAATGGCGGCCCGCCACGGCGCCGAAGGTCACCGGCGTGTAGTTGGGGCGGAACATGGTGGTGCCCATCTGGGGGATGGTCACGTTCAGCGAGCGGGCGGCGATGGCCAGGCCATTGACGTTGCCCAGCTTGCCTTGGTCGGTGCCGAACCCCAGGGCGGTGTAGCGCTTGACGTGCTCCACCGACTCGAAGCCTTCACGGGTGGCCAGTTCGATAGCAGCGGCGGTGACGTCGTTTTGCAGGTCGACGAATTGCTTGGGCGCCCGCGCCGTGGTTTTTTCGTGGGGCACTTGGAACAGCGCCAGGGTTGGCTCTTCGAGGCGGCTCAGGGCCTTGGGCAACACCCCTTGCACCGCGCCGAAACCCGCTTCGCTGGCAGCACGCACGCCGCCCTCGAAACCGTCGGCCAGGGAATCCCCCAGGCCATACACGCCGTTGATACCGCCGACGCACACGCGTTTTTGCGGGGCATTGCCCGGCACAAAGCCCAGGATGTCTTCGCGCCAGGTCGGTTTGCCGCCCAGGTGCGAGGCGAGGTGGACCACTGGACTGTAGCCGCCGGAGCTGGCCACCAGGTCGCAGTCCAGCCATTCGCCGGGGCTGGTGACGGTGTGGGCACGTACGTCGATGGCGGCGACCCGGGCACCCGTCACATGCTTGCTGCCACGGGCCTCGATCACTGCACTGCCGGTGAGGATGCGGATGCCTTTGGCCCGCGCCTCTTCCACCAACGCACCGCGTGGGTTGTGGCGGGCATCGGCCACGGCCACCACGGCCAGGCCTGCGTCGAACCAGTCCAGGGCCACGCGGTAGGCGTGGTCGTTGTTGGTCGAGAGCAAGAGTTTTTTACCCGGCGCCACACCGTAACGGCGCACGTAGGTAGACACCGCGCCGGCGAGCATATTGCCCGGCACATCGTTGTTGCCGTACACAAGCGGCCGCTCGCAGGCGCCGGTGGCCAGCACCACGCGCTTGGCCCGCACACGGTGGATACGCTGGCGCACCTGGCCGATGGGCGCACGGTCGCCGAGGTGGTCGGTGAGGCGTTCATGAATGGTCAGGAAGTTGTGGTCGTGGTAGCCGTTGACCGTGGCGCGCGGCAACAGCAGCACGTCGGGCAGCACTTTCAATTCGGCGATGACGCTGGCCACCCAATCCATGGCCGGTTTGCCGTCCAGGCTCTCGCGTGAATCCAGCAGGCTACCGCCGAACTCTTCCTGCTCATCGGCGAGGATTACCCGTGCACCACTGCGCGCGGCGGCCAGGGCGGCGGCCAGCCCGGCGGGGCCGGCGCCGACGATCAGCACGTCGCAGTGCTGGTTCATGTAGTCGTAGGTGTCCGGGTCGTTCTCGGTGGGCGAGCGGCCCAGGCCCGCAGCTTTGCGGATGTACTTCTCGTAGGTCATCCAGAACGACTGCGGGTACATGAAGGTTTTGTAGTAGAAACCCGGCGGCATCAGCTTGCCGCCGACCTTGCCAAGAATGCCCATCACGTCGTTGTTCACGCTTGGCCAGCCGTTGGTGCTGGTGGCGACCAACCCTTGATACAGCGCCTGCTGGGTGGCGCGCACGTTGGGGATCTGCGTCGCTTCGGTGGCGCCGATCTGCAGCACCGCATTGGGCTCCTCGGCACCGGCAGCGAAGATGCCGCGCGGGCGCGAATACTTGAAGCTGCGCCCAATGATGTCCACGCCGTTGGCCAACAGGGCCGCGGCCAGGGAGTCGCCCTCAAAACCCTTGTAGCTCTGGCCGTTGAACGTGAAGGTCAAGGCTTTGGTGCGGTCGATCCGGCCACCGTTGGCCAGGCGATTGATCTGGCTCATACCTTCTCTCCCAAGGCCGGCGCGGCCGCTTTGGTGTCGCCTGCGCTGGCCGTGAATTGCGGCCGGGTGCCGATCTTGTAGGTTTCAAGAATTTCGTAGGTGAGGGTGTCGCGGGTGGCGTTGAAATACTGGCGGCAACCGGCGGCGTGAATCCACAACTCGTGATGCAGGCCACGGGGGTTGTCGCGAAAGAACATGTAGTCGCCCCACTGCTCATCGGTGCAGGCGTTAGGGTCGAGCGGGCGCGGGATGTGGGCCTGGCCGGAGGCGTGGAATTCCTCTTCCGAGCGCAGCTCGCCGCAATGAGGACAGAAGATATGCAACATAGGGAATTTCTCCTGTTAGTGGGCGACGGCCGCAGCGCCGTGTTCGTCGATCAACGCACCGTTGTGGAACCGGTCGATGGAAAAAGGCGCCGCCAAGGGGTGCATTTCGCCCTTGGCCAGGCTGGCCGCGAAGACGTTGCCCGAGCCCGGCGTGGCCTTGAAGCCGCCCGTACCCCAGCCGCAGTTGAAGAACATGTTCGGCACCGGGGTCTTGGAGATGATCGGGCAGGCGTCCGGCGTGGTATCGACGATGCCGCCCCATTGGCGGTTCATGCGTACCCGCGAAAGCACCGGGAACATCTCGACGATGGCCTGGATGGTGTGCTCGATCACCGGGTACGAGCCACGCTGGCCGTAGCCGTTGTAGCCGTCGATGCCGGCGCCGATCACCAGGTCGCCCTTGTCGGACTGGCTGATATAGCCGTGCACCGCGTTGGACATAATCACGCTGTCGATGATCGGTTTGATCGGCTCCGAAACCAGCGCTTGCAGCGGATGGGATTCGATCGGCAGGCGGAACCCGGCAAGGCCGGCCATGTGCCCGGAGTTACCGGCCGTAACCACGCCGACGCGCTTGGCACCGATAAAACCCTTGTTGGTTTCGACGCCGATGCACACGCCGTTTTCCTTGCGAAAACCGATGACTTCGGTCTGCTGGATCAGGTCCACGCCCAGGGCATCCGCCGCCCGGGCAAAGCCCCAGGCCACGGCATCGTGGCGGGCCACGCCGCCGCGCCGTTGCACGGTGGCGCCCAGCACGGGGTAGCGGGTGTTTTTCGAGCAATCCAGGTACGGGATTTCGTCGGCCACTTGCTGGGCGTTGAGCAATTCGCCGTCAACGCCATTAAGGCGGTTGGCGCTGACCCGGCGCTCGGAGTCGCGGATGTCCTGCAGGGTGTGGCACAGGTTGTAGACACCGCGCTGGGAGAACATCACGTTGTAGTTGAGGTCCTGGGACAGGCCTTCCCAGAGCTTCATCGCGTGTTCGTAGAGGTGCGCCGACTCGTCCCACAGGTAGTTGGAGCGCACGATGGTGGTGTTGCGCGCCGTGTTGCCGCCGCCCAGCCAGCCTTTCTCGACCACGGCCACGTTGGTGATGCCGTGCTCCTTGGCCAGGTAATAGGCCGTGGCCAGGCCATGCCCGCCGCCGCCGACGATGACCACGTCATAGACTTTTTTCGGGGTGGGCGTGCGCCACATGCGCTGCCAGTTTTCGTGGTGGCTTAAGGAGTGCTTGAAGAGGCCGAAGCCCGAATAGCGTTGCATAGTCGTTACTCCAAAACCGCGCTCAGCGATAAACCGGGAAGTCCGCGCACAGGGCCGCGACATGGCGCGCCACATTGGCCTCGACATCGGCATCGCCGAGGTTGTCGAGGATGTCGCAGATCCAGCCGGCCAGTTCCACGCACTGGCTGACCTTGAAGCCGCGCGTGGTCACCGCCGGGGTGCCGATGCGCAGGCCCGAGGTGACGAACGGCGACTGCGGGTCGTTGGGCACCGCGTTCTTGTTCACCGTGATGTGCGCCCGGCCCAGGGCCGCGTCCGCGTCCTTGCCGGTCAGGCCCTGGCGGATCAGGCTGACCAGGAACAAATGGTTGTCGGTGCCGCCGGACACTACATCGTAGCCGCGTTTGATAAACACGCCGGCCATGGCCTGGGCGTTGTCGATCACCTGCTGCTGGTAAACCTTGAAGCCAGGCTCCAGGGCCTCCTTGAAGCACACCGCTTTACCGGCGATGACGTGCATCAGTGGGCCGCCCTGGGCACCGGGGAACACCGCGGCGTTGAGTTTTTTCTCGATCGCTTCGTTGGCCTTGGCCAGGATCAAGCCGCCACGGGGGCCGCGCAGGGTCTTGTGGGTGGTGGTGGTGACCACGTCGGCGTAGGGCAGCGGGTTCGGATACAGGCCGGCGGCGACCAACCCGGCGACGTGGGCCATATCGACGAACAGCAGCGCGCCGACCTTATCGGCGATCTGGCGAAAGCGCGGGAAATCCAGGGTCTTGGAATAGGCCGAGAAGCCGGCAACGATCATCTTCGGCTGGCATTCCACCGCCAAGCGCTCGACTTCGTCGTAGTCGATCAGCCCGGTGCGGGTGTCGATGCCGTACTGCACGGCGTTATACAGCTTGCCCGAAGACGACACCTTGGCGCCGTGGGTCAGGTGCCCGCCGTGGGCCAGGCTCATGCCCAAAATCGTGTCGCCGGGCTGGATCAAGGCCAGGTACACGGCGCTGTTGGCCGAGGACCCGGAGTGGGGCTGGACGTTGGCGTAATCGGCGCCAAACAGCTGCTTGGCGCGCTCGATGGCCAGCGCCTCGACCTTGTCCACGTGCTCGCAACCGCCGTAGTAGCGCTTACCCGGGTAGCCTTCGGCGTACTTGTTGGTCAGGCCGCTGCCCTGGGCCTGCATCACCCGCTTGCTGGTGTAGTTCTCCGACGCGATGAGTTCGATGTGGTCTTCCTGGCGTTGCTCCTCGGCATTCATCGCCGCCAGCAGTGCATCGTCATAACCCTGGATCTGGTCTTGCTTGCTGAACATCGCATCTCTCCCAGCGGCGGCGCTGCGCCATTCGTCTCGGTGAGGCAAAAGCCCTTAAGGCCGTGCCCTTTGGATGCGATGGTAGGGCTGGCGCAGGCCGGCCAAATGCCCATGGACGCCACGCAGGGGTTTGTTTGCGACATGGGCGGCCAGCGGCCATTCGCGCATTGCGGCTAAACACTCCCCGGCAGTACTGGCGCGGCCCTCAATGGGCGAAAAACCTCTCATACGCCAGCTCCAAACGCTGCAAGAAACCGGGGTCCGGCGCGGTGGATAACCGATGGATCGCCCGGCGGTTCATGTAGTGCCGGGCATGCACCCACGCGCCGAAGGCCGTCTCGATATCCGACTCGGCCATGCTGTCGTGGATGTCGCTGAGAAAGTGCGGGTACAGCGCTTCGATCTCGGCGATTCGGCTGCCGGGGTTGTTCCACAGCCAAAACAACGCCTGGGCCTGCGGGTCGCTGATGAAGATGTCCGGGGCCACTTCGCCGTCGAGTTGGCGCCGCGCTTGCGGCGGGTCGAACTGCGGGCCGGAGCGGGCGTGGCGGTCCATGTAGGCCAACTCGTCGGCCAGTTTCTGGTAGCGGCCAAAGGCTTTGGGGTCCAGCGGCACGCCCAGGCCCCAGCCACGGGTCTTGCGCCCGGCGCTGTGCTGGTGCTGGTCGTACCACATGCGCAGCCAGTGGATGAAGATCACCGTGTGGCCGCTGAGTTCTTCTTCGATGGTTGTCGGCAGTAGGCTGATAAACAAGGGCGCTGCCGGCACCGTGCATTGGTACGCCGAGGCTTGCGCGTTGACGATCTGCGGCTTGAAACGCTCGGTGGCCCGGCCCGACTCAAGCACCAGCGAGGGGATTTCCCGGGTGGTGGCCGCCAGTTGCTTAACAGCGGCGCGGTAGTTGCGCTGGAAGGTGGTGATTTCGGGGGGGATGAGGAAGGTTTGATATAGCCGGGCATCAATATCCTCCAACTTTTCCAGGCTCGGCATCGGCACTCCCGCCGCGTAGGCGCGGTGATACATCATCTGCAACGGGTACCGCGACACGTTATCCGACACGTTCTCGTCATCCTCATCGGCCCCACCGCCGACATCGACCTGAGCACCGGGGAACAAACGCTCCTGGCGGGGCCCGCGACAGTCCTCGGGGTCGGCGCCGAGCATGCTCAGGGGTTTGTAAAAGCGCAGTTCGTGGGCGGCGGCGTAATGCACGCAACGCTCAACCTGGGGCGAGAGGTGCAGTTGCGAAGACACCTGGTTACTCAGTGGCATAAACCCCGTCAGCAGGTTGTCGTCATAGCGGTTGGTCACGCAATCGAACAAGCCCATGAACCGGATGTGCAAGGGAATGCCCTGGTAAGCCCCGCCCTCCATGAGGCCTTTCAGCAGGCGTTGGGCAAAGGCCAGGGCCAGGCCACCGCCCATGTCGTAGCCGAAAATCGCCACGTTGATCTTATGGATCGGCAGGCGCTGCTGGGCGCTCATCACCGCCAGTTGAAAGTCGCGCCGGGCGGCGTTGAGGCGCACCTCCACGCCGGTATTGAACAGCGCGGCCCCTAGGGAGCCATCACGCACCCAGCCCCAGGACTCGGCCACAGCCCCTGCCGAAACCTTGGCCCCGGCTTGCCCCGCCGACT
>NZ_JCBCUY010000036.1:0-56907 GCF_059862705.1 Pseudomonas sp. MF08817 | reverse complement strand
TCGCAGTGGTTGCCGTTGAAATAGCATCACCATAATGGTGACGCGCTCCTGGGTACTCAGGTGGTTGTATTGGGTAGACATGGCAACACCTTACATCAGGCGTTGCACTTGCTCCTTGAGACCGCCGATTTCGTGCGGCGACCTCATCATGTTTTTTAATTTCCGAATAACCCCGCGCAACAAAACTCCCACCACTCATCTTTAATTGAATTTCCGACCCATCATATTTCCCCTTGTATTTAACCAGCCCGTGAAAATCGCGAAAGCGCACTGGATTATTACTTACAAAACAGAACCAGTTAATACCGCCGATATCCCCACCCGGATCCGCACTCACCCACCGCTGTAACCAAGGCGCGTAATAGCGATAGCCATAGTAATAAAGCCCTGTCGCATCGCGCTCTTTGCCCGAATAACGAAAGCTCTTGTAGTTGGCTTCAATTGCACTCGGCCCGCCCCACCACGCCGTACCGCCGAAGGGGTAATAACCTTCCTGGCTCAATAACGCGCCTTGCTCGTCCAGCTCCAGGGTGCAGGAGCCTAAGTGGTCGCCCAGGGTGTAGCGAACCTGGTCGTTGCGGGTGCCGCCGGGTAACGCCTGGGCCCAGTGCAGCACGCACACTTGGCTGCGCCCGGCCTCGACCCTGAGCACATGGCGTTCTTCGCCACTGGCACTGTCGCGGTGCACCTCCAGCCCCGGCAGGTAGCGCACTTCGCTGCGCAGGGTGCGGCTGCGGGTTTGGCTCAGGCGCACCTTGCGCAGCCGTTGGCCGGGCTGTTGGTAGAGGTACTGTTCGCTGTCGTCGGGGCCGTCCTCGCGTTGCACCTGGGTGACGCAGCTCAACTGGTTCTGCCCGTCCCAGCTCATCAGTTGCCCGCGCTGCAACTCCAATTGGTTGCCGTTGGCGTCAAAGCCCCCGGCCAGGTCTTCTTCGCGGGCGCTGCTGCGGTTGCTGTCGGCGGCGGTGAACATCTGGAAGGTGGCGCTGGCGCTGTGTTGGCGCGTGCGCAGGTTGCCGGCGGCGTCGTAGGTGAAGGTCTGGGTGTAGGGGCGTAGCTGATTGGGATCAACGGCAGGCGACTGCCATGGGGGCAATTGCGGCCCATGGCTAGGCTGGGCGACTTCGCGGCCCGTGGCTTGAACCACTTGGTAGAGGCTGTCGTAGTGGTAGCGATTGAGCGGTTCGATGCGCCGGTTGCGGGCAAAACGGGTGGGCTGGGACGCATCCTCGATGCTCAGGATGTTACCCACCGGGTCGTAGCCATAGCGCAAATCCTGCACGGTCTTGCCGCCCGTCGCCGTAGCCCGCAAGCGGTGCAGGCGCCCGTCCTCGGCGGCGTACTCGGCGGATAGCTGCACACCGTTGCCAGCGGTTTCCCGCTCGGGCTGGCCTGTGGCGTTGTAGTCGATAGCGCTCACCAGCCGCGTCGGCGTTTGCCCGGCGCCCGCCAGGGTGAGCCACGCCGCGCTCACTTGCCCGCCGCGGCCGTGGGTAAATCGCCGGAGGTTGCCCATGGCGTCGGTCTGCTCGCGCAGTTCACCGCAGGCGGTGTAGGCCTGTTGGTTGGCGAACGTTCCCGCCTCCAGCAAGGCGTCGCGGGCGGCTACGCTGACCGGCCAATCGGGCAGCGCCAGGCTGTCGAGAAAGCGGTTATGGTCCAGCAGCGGTTGGCCGGCCAGGTTGTATTCGACGAGCTGCCGGGTGCCAGCGCGGTGGTCGTGGCGCCCCAAGCGTGCGCATTGGTTATGGCCGGCGTTCACCGCGCCGTAGCCCCAGCGCTCCACCACCCGGGGCGCCTGGCCGGCCAGTTGTTCGGTCATGGCGATGGGGCGCAGCTGTGGATCGAACTGGGTGTGGTGGCCAGTGCCGCGAGCGTCCCAACTCGACAGGGGCGCTTGGGCGACGCTCAACAGATGCAACTGCCAGCCGCCATCCACGCTGTCTGTCAGCAGCACCTGCGCCGAGAGGCTGTAGCGCGTCGTGAGGTTGGGCCGTTGCGCATGGCCCCACAAACGCGGATCCCACGCGGCCACCTGGCGCCACGCTGCATCGAACACTTGCCGGGTGATGCGCGGTTCGCTGGCCTGGGCTGCGGTTTCCCGGCAATAAGCCACGTGGCGAACCGGTAGGCCGCGGGGGTCGATGCCCCTCAGCGTCGGGGTGGCGGTGTCATGGTTGGGCATGGTCGCGGCTCCACTCAGCAGGCAGGCCATAGCATGCGAGGTTTTTTTGCAGCCTGATACTGTCAGAAGTTACAGGTAGGCTGGCGCACCCGGCGCGGCAAAAGCGCTTATAGTCGAGGCCTCTCACCTTCTGCGCAGCCGCCATGAAACAGACCGCCGACGATCTCCAGCACATCACTGCCACCACCCTGGGCCATTACCAGCAGGTCGCCGAGGAGTTCCGCCACGGCACCCGCGACCACGATGTGAGCCAGAACATCGATGCGCTGTTGCGCCATATCCACGGGGTGGCGCCGTTCACCCTGCTGGATTTTGGCTGCGGCCCGGGGCGCGATTTGCAGACGTTCACTGGCTTGGGCCATGTGGCGGTGGGCCTGGACGGTTGCGAGCGCTTCGCGCAAATGGCCCGCGAAGACAGCGGCTGCGAGGTGTGGCAGCAAGACTTCCTCAGCCTGCAACTGCCGCCCGGGCACTTTGATGGGATCTTCGCCAATGCCGTGCTGTTCCACATCCCCAGCCAGGAACTGCCGCGGGTGTTGCGCCAATTGCAGGCCTGCCTGAAACCGGGCGGCGTGCTGTTTTGCTCCAACCCCCGGGGCGACAACCAGGAAGGCTGGAACGGCCCGCGCTACGGCGCCTACCACGACCTGGAAAACTGGCGCTTGCTGCTGACCGACGCAGGGTTCATCGAGCTGGAGCACTACTACCGCCCCGCCGGCCTACCCCGCGAGCAACAGCCTTGGTTGGCGAGTGTGTGGCGCAAGGGCTAGAGCGCCCCAGAGCAAACATTTCCCGCGCCTGGCCCGCCCGCGATGGCGCCGGCGGGGTGACGGCGCACGCCGTTCAGTCGGCGCGGTAGACCATCACCCGCCCGTCCGCGACGAAGGCGGTGATGCTATGGCCGGGAAGGTCGCGGCCGTCAATTTTGCGCCGTTGACGGGTGAAGTTAGCCACCAGCCGGGTGCCGTCGGCGAAGGTGGTTTGTTGCACCTGGCGGTCGGCGCTGAGCCAACGGAAATCCGTGAGCACCTGGGTGGCCAGGCGTTGGTGCAGCGGGCGGAAGAAGCGGTCGTGGCGCTGGATCAGCGCCAGGCGCTGTTTGAGGGTGGCGGCGCTGAGGTGGTACAGCGGCGGCACGTTGTAGAGCAGTTGGGTGAGTTCGTTTTCCACCCGCACGTTGCTCAACTTGAGGTTATCGAACAACCAGTGGTGGCTGGTGATGACCGAGCCATGGAACACCGCTTGGTACAGCGGCAGCCGCGTGGCCGGGGCGAAGTGCAGGCTGCGGTAGGGTTCCTTGAGGGGCGCGGGGCGAAAAAACACGCTGGGTTGCTGCGGCGGATACCAGTTGCCCAGGTAATAGGGCGATTGCTTGTCCTTGAAGTCTGCATCGCCCCAGCCGATCACCGGGGTCTGCATGCCATGGGCGAACAGGATGCCCTGGGCGGTGACGGCATTGCCGTCCTCGGAACCCACCGGCAATTGCAGGGTTTCGCCCACCCAACGGGCGGCGGCGATATTGCCTTGGGCCTGCTGCGCCTGGGTCATGGGCGCATCGCGGCGGTAGCTGTCGAACAGCATGCCGGTAGCGTAGGCGTCGAGAAACCAACTGTTGAACCCCACACGCTCCTGCACGGCGCGGGTCCGCGCTTGCAGCAGGGGCCGCACGCAACGCGGGTCGGTGTAGTGCCCCGCTTGCTGGAAGCCGCGCTTGGGCTGGCCGTCGCGCAGCACAATGGCGCAGTCGCGGTTGGCCTGGGTGCCGAGGTGGGCGGTGACCCAGTCCGGGTTTTCAGCAGTGGCCAGGGCGGTCTGGTAGGAATCGTAGGGCGCCACCAAATAGCCAGCCGCGACCATGGCCCGCACGGTTTCTGGGTGCCACAGCCCCCCTTCCCAGCCGTCGCCCAGGCCCAGCCACAAGCGTGGCAGGCCGGTACTCTTGAGCTGTTCCAGGGTGCGCAGCGACAACCCCGCGCCCCAGCCCTGCGGGTCGGGGGCCAGAAAAACGGCAAACTCCCCGGCCACCCGCGCGCGCACCTGCCCGTAGGCGCGGCCGAGGGCTGAAAGGTCAGGCTCGTCGGTGGCACGCCACAGCTGCCGCGCCTGCTGATTGAGGGCGCGGTTCACGCCGCCGAGCAAAGCGTCGCGCTGGTAAGGCGTGAGGGGCAGGCTGGCGCTGGCGAGAACCTGCGCCGCCTCAGCGTCGAGGCGCTCGCGCAATTGAGCGGCCAGCGAACCCTGCGGGCCCGAGGCCAGGGCCTGCAACAACTGCCCCCAATCACGCACATCCTCGGCGCCCAGCAGGTCGTTGCCCCACAGGTAAATATGGCTGGCGCCCAGCAATTGCCGGGCCTGGAGGCTGGCGAGCAGTTTGCTGCCCAGGCTTTCGTAGCGCCCGGTTTCCATCAGCCACTGGCGATAGCGCTTGGCCCCGGCCAATGGGTCGGCGTCGCCCAGGTACAGGCGCAGGGTCAAGGGTTCATCGGGTTTGAGGGCGGTGAATTCGTGGCTGGCGCTCAGGCCCAGGGCCTCGCCCTCGGCGCGAAAATGCAGGCGATTGTTGAATGGGTTGGTCAGCAGCCAATGCAGGCTGAAGTTGCCGTGGTCGCTGCCCCACAGCGGCAGGCTCAGGTCCTGGGTGGTGTTGATCGCGCCGTAGTCGAGCAGGTACGCCTGCCAGCGCCGGTCGCCACGTGGCACATAGCGGCCCTCGGTCAGCGGCCAGAGCAGGCCCCGGCCCATGGCGCTGCCCGGTTGCTCCAGGAAGGTCAGGCTGCCGGCCTCGCGGGCGCTGATGCTCAGCAGCAGTTCCCGTTGCTGGAGGCGGGCATTGACGGTGAAGGCGCCGTCGTCCCATTGCCAGTCGGCGCCCTCGGCGCTGCTCGACAATGCCCCGACGCGCCGTGCCTGGCCCCCGGCGGAGGCTTGCACCGCGTCGCCGTCGCGGGGGGTCACGCGGATCGCCAGGGTCGCAGGCTCCAGTTCGATGCGCCACAACGGGTTCTGCAGCTCGATGCGGGCCTGTGCCCAAGGCATGAACAGCACGGCACAAGCCAGCAGGACGTAACGCGGCAACATGGTCAGCCCCCTTTGCAATCAAGGGGGGCGAGGCTACGCCAGGTGGCCTTGGCGGCGCACTGGCGGGGCTTCCGATTTATGCGTAAGGCCCTTCCCGCGCGGGCGCGGGAAGGGCCTGACAGCTAGGCATCCTGGGGCGTCGGTTCCTTGATCTTGTACCAGGCCACATAGAGCGCGGGCAGGAACAGCAAAGTCAGCAGGGTGGCGACGATGATCCCGCCGATCATCGCGTAGGCCATCGGCCCCCAGAACACCTCCCGGGCGATGGGGATCATGCCCAGGCTGGCCGCTGCCGCCGTCAGCAGGATCGGCCGGCGGCGGTGCTCGGTGGCTTGCATCACCGCGTCCCACGGCGTGTAGCCGTCGCGCTCGAAGGCCTCGATCTGGGTCACCAGGATCACCGAGTTGCGGATGATGATGCCGATCAGCGCCAGGATGCCGAGGATCGCCACGAAGCCCATGGGCGTGCCCGTGGGCACCAGCGCCAGCACCACGCCAATCAGCCCCAGTGGCGCAACGCTGGCCACCAGGAACAGCTTCTGCACGCTGTGCAACTGGATCATCAGGAAGGTCGCCATCAAAAACAGCATCAGCGGCACGACTTTGGCGATCGGGCCTTGGGCCTTGGCGCTTTCTTCCACCGTGCCGCCGGTGGCCACCGAGTAGCCGGGCGGCAGGCTGGCGGCGAATTGGGCGATGGTGGGTTTGAGTTGCGCCACCAGGTCGGTGGGTTGGATTTCATCGCGCACGGCGGCCTTGATGGTGATGGTCGGCTTGCGATCGCGGCGCCAGACCAGCGGCTGCTCCAGCTCATAGCGCACCGTGGCGAAGGCCAGCAACGGGATGGAGATGCCACTGGGGGTGACAATTTGCAGGTTCTGCAGGGTTTGCGGCGAGCCGCGTTCGGCATCGATGGCGCGCCCGACCACGTTGATGAGGTAGATGTCGTCGTCCACCTGGGTCACGGGCGCGCCGCTGACGATGCCGTTCATCAGCTTGGCCACGTCTTCGGAGGACAGCCCCAATTGCCGCGCCTTGTCCTGGGCGATGTCGATGCGCAGGACTTTGCCCGGCTCGTTCCAGTCGTAAATGATCTCGCCGATGTGGCTGTTTTTGTCCAACTCGGTGGCCAGGGCGATGGCGTGCTTGCGCACCTGGTCGATGTCCTTGCCGCTGACCCGGTACTGGATCGGCCGCCCCACGGGCGGGCCCATTTCCAGGGCCTGGACGTAGCTACCGATGCCGACGAAGTCTTCGCGCAGGCGCTGGTTCAGGCGTGCGGTAAGGGCGGTGCGCGATTCCAGGCCTTTGCTGACGATCACCAGTTGGGCGTAGTAGGGGTTTTGCAGTTGTTGGTCCAGGGGCAGGTAGAAACGGATCGCACCTTCGCCGATGTAGGTGCTCCAGCGCAGCACGTCGGGGTCGTCCTTGAGGGTCGCTTCGAGGCGGTCCACGGCTTTGCGGGTTTCATCCAGCGAGGCGTTTTGCGGCAGGTTCAGGTCCACCAGGATTTCCGGGCGGTCGGACGAGGGGAAGAACTGGTTCTGCACAAAACGCATGCAGAACACCGACAGCACAAACAGCAGCACGGTGATGCCGATCGCCCACCAGCGGTTGCGCATGCACCACAGCAGCCCGCCGTTGAAGGCGCGCCCGACCCGGCCCGGCTCGGCGTTGTGGGCTTTGACCTTGGCGCTGAGGATGTGCACGCCCAGTACCGGGGCGAAGAGCACGGCGACGACCCAGGACACCAGCATGGCCACCGCGATCACCGCGAACAGGGTGAAGGTGTATTCCCCGGCGGAGCTGGCGTTGAGGCCGATGGGCACGAAACCGGCCACGGTCACCAGGGTGCCGGTAAGCATGGGAAACGCCGTGGAGGTGTAGGCGAAGGTGGCGGCCTGCTCCTTGGTTTCGCCCATTTCCAGGCGCGTGACCATCATTTCCACGGTAATCATCGCGTCGTCCACCAACAGGCCCAGGGCGATAATCAGTGCGCCGAGGGAGATGCGCTGCATGGTGATGCCGCTGTACTCCATGAACACGAACACCATGGCCAGCACCAACGGGATCGAGCACGCCACCACCAGCCCGGCGCGCACGCCCAGGCTGATGAAGCTGACGATCAGCACGATCACCACCGCCTCGAACAGCGCACTGGTAAAGCCGCCCACCGCTTCTTCCACCACTTCAGCCTGGTCCGAAACTTTGTGCACGCCCACACCCACCGGCAGGTCGGCGGTGAGGCTGTCCATGCGCGCATGCAGGGCCTTGCCGAAATCCTGGATATTGCCGCCCTTTTTCATGGCGATGGCCAGGCCAATGGCCGGTTGGCCGTTGAAGCGGAACATGGGCGTGGCCGGGTCGACGTAGCCGCGGCTGATTTCAGCAATGTCGGCCAGGCGATAGAAACGGTCGTTGAGCCGCAGGTTGACGTTGGCCAGGTCTTTTTCCGAGGCGAACTGCCCCGAGGTGCGCACCGAGATGCGCTCCGGCCCGGCGTCGATCACCCCGGCCGGGGTCACCGCGTTCTGGCTTTGCAGGCTTTGCACCACTTGGCGCTGGTCGATGCCCAGGGCCGCCAGTTTGCGCGTGGAGAAGTTGAGGTAGAGCACTTCGTCCTGCTCGCCGATCATCTCTACCTTGCCCAGGTTCGGCACTTCGCGGATTTCGGCGCGCACTTGCTCGACGTAGTCGCGCAACTGGCGCATCGACAGGCCATCGGCGGTGAAGGCGTAGACCGAGCCGTACACATCGCCGAATTCATCGTTGAACCCCGGCCCCTGCAGGCCCCGGGGGAAGTCGCCGCGAATGTCGTCGATCTTCTTGCGCACCTGGTACCAGATTTCGGGGATGTCCTTGGCACTGGTGGTGTCGCGCAGGAACACGAACACCGTCGACTCGCCGGGGCGGGTGTAGCTTTTCACGTAGTCGAGGGAATCGAGCTCTTCGAGCTTTTTCTCGATGCGGTCGGTGACCTGCTTAAGGGTTTCCTCCTGGGTCGCACCGGGCCAGCGGGTCTGGATCACCATGGTTTTGATGGTGAAGGACGGGTCTTCCTCGCGGCCCAGGTTGAGGTAGGAGAACACCCCCATCAGTAACGCGACGAACATCAAATACCAAACAAACGACTGGTGCTTGAGGGCCCATTCGGAGAGGTTGAAGCTGCCTTTCATCGTGGGCTGTCCTTATCGACTTTGACTTTTTGCCCCGGCTTGAGGCTGTTCACACCGGCACTGACCACCCGCTCACCCGCCACCACGCCGCCGGCCAGCACCACGCTGGCGCTGTCGCGGCTGAGCAGGCTGACGTCACGGGGGGCGACGGTTTGGGTCGCGTCGTCGATCACCCAGATCCGGGTTTTGCCGTCGAGCGTTTGTACGGCGCTGGCGGGCAACTCGATGCGGGGTGCAATGGCGGAGCTGAGGGTGACGCTGATGGCCGTGCCCAGGCGAAAGCCTTGTGGCGCCTGGGCCAGGGTCAGGCGTGCGCGGCGGGTGCGGGTGGCGCTTTGCGCCTGGGGTTCGATCTCGCGCACGGTGGCCAGGCTGTTGATGCTCGGGTCCAGCTGGGCGGCGACGGTGAAGACGACGTCTGCGGGCAAACGGTCGACGAGCACATCGGGCAGGTCGATCACCGCTTCCTTGATGTCGGGGCGCGCCAGGGTGACCACTTGCTGGCCCGCCGCGACCACTTGCCCGGCCTCGGCATTCCACGCGGTGACGATGGCCGCGTGGTCGGCGCGCAGTTCGCTGTAGGCCAATTGATCGCGGGCCTGGTTGACCGACGCCCGCGCCTGGGCCAGGGCGGCGGCGGTGGTTTTCAGGTCGGTATGGGCGATGTCCAGTTGGGCCTGGGCGCCCACGCCACGGTCGAACAACTGCTGCTGGCGGCGCGCATTGGCCTGGGCGTTGATCCACTGCGCCTCGATGCGCGCCAGGTCGCCCTGGGCGGCACGCAATTGGTTCTGTTGGTCGGTGGGGTCGAGGGTGGCGAGCAGCGCGCCATCGGCCACTTCGCTGCCCACATCGACATTACGGCTGGCGATGCGCCCCGGCACGCGAAAGCCTATGTTGCTTTCGTAGCGCGCCTGGATGCTGCCGGCGAAACGCCCCAGGCTTTCTTCGGCCAAGGGTTGCACCTGCACCCACAACACCGGGCGCACCGGCTCGGGCGCCGGCGCCTCTTTGGAACACGCGGCCAGCGAAAGGCTGGCGGCCAACAGCCAGGGGATGGGCTTCATGGCGCGTCTCCCTGGGAGGTGGGGGGCGTGGCGATCTCGACGCGCATGCCCGGGTGCAATAACTGGCCACCGGCAGTGACGACTTTTTCCCCTGCCTCAAGCCCCGCGCTGATGATGACCTTGCCGGTGAGGTAGCGCGCCACGGTGACCGGGCGCAACTGCGCCTTGCCGTCGTCATCGACCCACCACACGGCGGGTGCGCTTTCGTACTTGGTCAGGGCCGACCAGGGCAGTTCGACGCTGGCCAGGCTCGGCGCCCGGGCCGTGACGCTGACCACCGAGCCCAAGTCCATGCCCGCCGGCAACTCGCCGAGGCTGACCTTGACCTGCACGGTGCCGGTCTGCGCCGACACCGCCGGGGTGACTTCGCGCACTTTGCCGGTGGTCTTGACGGCCGGGTTGTCCAGCAGGCTGACCACCAGCGTCTGGTCGCTTGGCGGCGCCATCAACAGCGACTCGTAAACGTTGAACACCGCGTCCCGTTCGCCATCGCGGGCCAGGCTGAAAATCGGCACCGTGGCCTGCACCACTTGGCCCACTTCAGCCTGGCGCGCGGTAATCACCCCCGGCGCGTCAGCCACCAGCTCGGTGTAGCTCAGTTGCTCACGGGCGTTGGCCAGTTGCGCCTGGGCGGCCACCAGGGCGCTCTGGCTGCTGCGCAGGGCGGCTTGCGCGGCGTCGTATTCGCTCTGGCTGGTGTAGCCCTTGGGCAGGAGTTTTTGCTGGCGCACGAACGCCGCGCTGGCCTGGGCCACCCGCGCCTGCTCGGCGGCGACCTGGGCGCGGGCCGAATCGACATTGATCTGCAAGTCCTTGGGGTCCAGGCGCGCCAGCACTTGCCGGGCCGTCACCCGGTCGCTGACATTCACGAAGCGCTGGATGATCTTGCCGCCCACGCGAAACGACAACTCGGTCTGCACCCGCGCCTGCACATCGCCGGTGAGGGTCACGGACGCGGCAAAATCGGTGGGCCGCACCTCCTGCACATACACCCGCGGCCGCGCCTTCTCGACGGCTGGCTTGTCCCCGCAGGCAGCGAGGGACAACAGCACAACCAGAGCCAATAATCCTTTAGATACACAACCGGCCATGCAGACTCCTTGGCGGCGATACAAGCGAGCAAGTGACTATGCGACTGTGAGCTTAGATCAGGGTTCCGTCTCTGCATGACGGCAGGCCCATGCTATGTTCAGCGGCCACGAAATCTCCCTTCCCCTGTAAGAGCGGGCTGGCGCGCCAGGGCGGTCTATCGGCCCCTCGCCCTGCGGTGAATGTACCGGCCTCATCGCGGGAGAGCCCGCTCCCACAGGGGTGAGGGCAACACAGCCATAGGACCTTGCCATGCTCCAAACCCTCGCGGTGGCCAATTACCGCTCTATCAACAATCTGGTGATCCCCCTGGGGCGGTTGAACCTGATTACCGGCCCCAACGGCAGCGGCAAGTCCAACCTGTACCGGGCCTTGCGCCTGTTGGCCGAAACGGCCCAGGGCGGGGTGGTCAACGCCCTGGCCCGCGAGGGTGGGCTGGAATCGACCTTTTGGGCCGGGCCGGCGTCCGTCAGCCGGCGCATGCGCAACGGCGAGGTGCCCATCGAGGCCAGCGTGCGCAGCGGCCCGGTGCGTTTGCACCTGGGGTTCACCGCAGAGGATTTCGGCTACGCCATTGCCCTGGGCTTGCCGACACCGAGCCGGTCGCAGTTTGCCCTCGACCCGCAGATCAAGCACGAAGCCATCTGGTCTGGCCCGGTGTACCGCCCCGCCAGCCTGTTGGTGGAACGCAACGGCCCGATGGTTCGCGCCCGCGAGGGCCGCGCCTGGGACGTGCTGGCCCAGCACACGCCGGAGTTCGACAGCCTGTTCGACCAGGTCGGCAGCCTGCGCGCCTCGCCCGAGGTGCTGCATATGCGTGAGTTCATCCGCCGCTGGCGTTTTTACGATCACTTTCGCAGCGACGCCGAGGCCCCCGTGCGCCAGCCCCAACTGGGCACCCGCACGCCGGTGCTGCACCACGATGGCCGCGACCTGGCGGCGGCGCTGCAAACCATCATCGAGATCGGCGATGCCCAGGCCCTGCACGCGGCCATCAGCGATGCGTTCCCCGGTGCGCGGGTCAATATCGACCCGCTGCCGGGGGCGCGTTTCGCCATCGAGTTCCATCAGCAAGGGTTGCTGCGCCCGCTGTCCGCCGCCGAGCTGTCGGACGGCACCTTGCGCTACCTGCTGCTGATCGCTGCGCTGCTGACCCCGCGCCCGCCCAGCCTGATGGTGCTCAACGAGCCGGAAACCAGCCTGCACCCGGACCTGCTGCCGGCCCTGGCGCGCCTGATTATCCGCGTCTCGCAACATTGCCAGGTGTGGGTGGTATCCCATGCCCGGCGCTTGATCTCGGCCTTACAGCAGGACCCTGAGTGCAACTGCATCGTGCTGGAAAAAAACTTCGGCCAGACCGAAATCGTCGGCCAAAAAGCGCTGGATCAACCGGCCTGGCATTGGCCGCACTAAAAAGGGCGGGGGCTAAAAGAATGACCCGGGCATTGGCCGGGATGGGATCTGACGGCTATTTTTCTGGCGGGCGTAGGAGGGCTCTGGTTTTTGCCAGGGCCCTCCAAGGAACTACGGCTTTTGCTCAGAATCACACCCCACACCCTCCACGGACGGCACCGCCAATGGCAAGCGCACCCCCTCCACCCCGGCACCACCCGCAAGACCTGGTGAAATGGCTCGCGGCCCTGCAATTGAGCTTGCGCGATGCCCCCCCTGTAGTCAGCGGGCTCGCCCGCGCTCGGCGGCAAAGCCGTCCGCCTTCCTAAGGGTTGCTGCGCAACCCCGCGCGAGCGAGCCCGCTGGCTACCGGAGGGGCCTGCAAGCGGTTGGCCCGTGCGAACGTGCCCAGGTCATTGAAACGCACGCCCATCTCGGCCATCACCTTGTGGGCCACGGGCACCGTCAACTGGCGGATGTAGAAGGGTTCCTTGACCACGAAATGGTGAATGCCGTGGCTGCTGCCGAAGTTGAAGCAGAACGCCTGCAACGGCCACAGCCACCAGGGGTTGAGGACTTGGGTCTGCTGGATCACGTTGCCCGGCTCCACGTCGCCGTAGTAGTGCATGTTGGAGCTGACAAAGTGCAGGCAAAAGGTGCGCAGCACGTTGGGGCCGACCAGCACCACCACGGCGATATCCACCCCCTGCATCACCGCCAGGGTGGTCGCCGACCATTCGATAGGCGCACCCAGCAACGCGGCCACGCCATTGGCGCCGTGAAAGCCGAGGAACACGTACCAGGTGCCCCAGTTCAGTAGCGCCAGCGGCGCGTAGACCTTGAGCGTGCGCATGAAGATGCTGCGCTTTTGCGCCCAGGTCTTGGCCCGCAGCATGCGGATCAGCGAGGACATCATGTTGTCGCCAACCATCAGCAGCCGTGCCAGGCCCCAGGGTTCGCCGTTGGTGATGGCGCGCTCCTCCATGTCGGCCTCGCTGCCCGACACCTTGTGGTGGTTGAGGTGCAGGTGGCGGCGGATCCACGGGTTGATGGTGCTCGGGCGCGCCAGCCAGACCAGCGCCAGCATCAGGTTGTGGGGCACGCGTTGCTTGCGAAAGTACATGCTGTGGATCAGGTCGTGTTCCAGCTCATGGGTCAGGGAGGCGAAAAAGGCGTTGAGCAGCAGGCACACCCACCACGCCATGTGGCCCGTGATGTAGAGCGCCGCCGAGCCGATCATCCCGGCCAGGGCAAAGGCCAGGATGGCCGCGCCCAAGGCGTCCTGGTGGTTGAGAACCGGGTAGCGTTGGCGCAGTTCCATGCCTTTGGCCAGCACCACTTCGCGTATGTGCGCTGCTCGTTGTTGTGCATTCTGGCGCTCGGGGCTTGCGCTATTGGCGTGCATGCTTCCATCCTCTGGTCATTGACGCTCCCATCCTGCCCCGGCGCCGCGCCAGGCAGAGTAGCCGTGAACGCCAACCTGTTGACCCCAGGCGCCAACCATCATGATCGAACCCACCATCCTCGCCAGTTGGACCCGCGCCCTGCGCAAGCAGCTCGACGCCCTTGACCTGGACAGCACGGCCCTGTGCCGCGAGGCGGGCCTGGACCCGCAATGGATGGACGACCCCAACGCCCGCTACCCGGTTACCGGCACCACGCGCCTGTGGGCGTTGGCGGTGCAGGCCAGCGGCGACCCGGCCCTGGGCCTGCGGGTATCGCGGTTCGTCAGCCCGACCACCTTCCACGCCCTGGGCTATGCGCTGGTGGCCAGCGGCAGCCTGCGGGAAGTGTTCGAGCGCATCGTGCGTTATCACGCAGTGGTCAGCGACGCCCTGGAGCTGGAGCTGAGCCGCACCCCCGACCGCTATTGCTTTCACTTGCGCCAACCCAGCGACCGTACCGCGCCGGCACCGGAAGCCATCGACGCCTTTGCCGCGATCTACGTGCGCACCTGCCGTAATCGCCTGGGCCGCGACTACGCGCCCCTGGCGGTGTACCTGCGCCGCGCCGCCCCAGCCGACCCCGAGCCCTGGCACCGGGTGTTCCGCGCCCCGGTGTTCTTTGGCGCCGAGGAAGATCGCCTGGAGTTCGCCCACCAGGATTTCGACAGCCACCTGGACGACGCCAACCCGGAACTGGCCGAACACAACGAAACCGTGCTCAAGCGCACCCTCGCCCAACTGCGCCCGCTGACTTGGGAGCGCAAAGTGCGCGCCGCCATCGAAGCACGCCTGCCCGAAGGCGAGCCCTCGGCCGAAAGCATCGCCCAGGCCATGCACCTGAGCCTGCGCAGCCTGCAACGCCACCTGGCGGACGAGGGCTGCCGCTTCGACAACCTACTCAATGAATGCCGGGAAAACGCGGCCCTGCTGCACCTGCGCGACCCGCAGTGCTCGCTGAGCGAAATCAGCTACCTGCTCGGGTTTGCCGACACCAGCAGCTTCAGCCGCGCCTTCAAACGCTGGACCGGCATGACCCCGGGGCAGTTTCGCGATGGGTTGCGCTGAGCACCTGCGCGCGATAGCGGTACATCAGCACCCCTTCAGTGCCTGACAGATTGCAATCGGGGGCAGAGCCCGCTCCCACAGTTGAACAGTGATGTGGGTGGGATTTTCATTTTCCTTCTGTGGGCCCGCTTGCTACACGGCGGGGCTTGCCGCGGCGCGCAGGCGGGCGAGGTCCAGCACTTCGATTGCACCGTAGTTGAGCCGCACGATGCCCTGGCTCTGCAAGTCGTTGAGCAACTGGTTGGTGGTCTGGCGCGACAGCGACAGCATCAGCGCCAACTGCTCCTGGGGCAGTTGCAAGGCGCGCAGCGGTGGTTCGGTCTGGCCGTAGCCTTCGGCGATCAACAGCAAACGGTGGGCGACCCGGGCGGCGGCGGGCATCAGGCTGCGCTGTTCAAGGCTGATGAAGGTCAGGCGCAGCTTCTGGCTCATCAACAAGGCCAGCGCCCGCCAGTGCTGGGGCTGTTCCTCCAGCAGGGCATGCAGGGTCGCCTGGGGCATATGCAGCAGGATGCAGTGGCCCACGCCGTAGGCGTCGTGGGTGCGCGGGCGGCCATCGAACACACCGATCTCGCCGAACCACTGCGGCGCTTCCACCAGGGCCAGCAGCGCCTCCTTGCCCTCCTCATTGACTCCGCCCACGCGCACCGCGCCTTCGAGCACCGCATACAGCCCGCACGGCGGGTCGCCGCGCTGGAACAGCCGCTGCCCCGGCGCCAGGCGCCGCACCCGGGCGCGGGTCAGCAGGCTATCCTGAAAAGGCGCAGGCACTCGACTGAACCACTGCCCCTGGGACAGACATTGACTCCACGCCCGCATATCCATGAAAACCCCGTCTTGATTGTCGCCTGGCCGACAGAGCCAGGATGAGCCGCAGGGCATGATCCAGCGCCCTACAGGAGGAAACAACAATGAAAAGCCTCGTCGACCACCTCAGTCAATACGCCGCCTACCACCGCGACCGGCGCAATATCGCCAGCCACTTCATCGGCATCCCGCTGATCGTGGTCGCCGTGGCGGTCCTGCTGTCACGCCCGCAATGGCCGCTGGCCGGGCTCTGGCTGTCACCAGCGGTACTGCTGGCCCTGGCGTCGGCGGGGTTCTACCTGCGCCTGGAAATACGGCTTGGCGTACTGATGAGCGTGCTCTTGGGCCTATCCGTTTGGCTAGGCAACGCCATGGCGCAACAGAGCACCGGGGTATGGCTGGGCAGTGGCGTGGGGTTATTTGTGATCGGCTGGGCGATCCAGTTTGTCGGCCATTACTACGAAGGCCGCAAACCGGCGTTCGTCGATGACGTCACCGGGCTGATTGTCGGCCCGCTGTTCGTGGTGGCGGAGCTGGCCTTCCTGCTGGGCCTGCGCCACGACCTCCAGCGCGCCATCGAAGAACGCGCCGGGCCGGTCAAGTAGGCGCGGACACAAGCGCTGGGGGAGCAACTGTCTTACCCCTGCCACTCAGGCCGCCATCGCGAGCAGGCTCGCTCCCACAGAGGGAAAATCAAAACCCCACCCACACCACAGTTCAACTGTGGAAGCGGGCCTTGCCCGCGATGGCGGCGGTACATCCCACCTCTTCGCTGCCTGAGGCAGCGCCTTGCGGGCAAGCCCGCGCCCAACGGCCTAGGCCTTTTGCCAGACCTTAGGTTTGAAGAACAGCGTCTCGCCCCGCGTCAAACCGGTGAGGCTGTCGTGGTCCTTGACCACTTCGGCTTCGATCAGCTCGCTCTGGCCTTCGACCTTGAGGGTCACCCGGGTGGTGGCGCCGAGGGGGCGGATGTCGCGCACTTGCGCGGCGTGGTGGTCTTCCAGTTCATGGCGCGACAGCGACACTTCGTGGGGGCGGAACAACAGGTGTTGGTCTTCGCCCAGGTGCAAGCGGTTGGAGTCGCCGAGGAAGTGGTAGACGAAGTCGCTGGCCGGGTTTTCGTAGACCTCGCCCGGCGAGCCGATCTGCTCGATCACGCCCTTGTTCATCACCACGATGCGGTCGGCCACTTCCATGGCTTCTTCCTGGTCGTGGGTGACGAACACCGAAGTCAGGTTGATGTCTTCGTGCAGGCGCGCCAGCCAGCGGCGCAGCTCCTTGCGCACCTTGGCGTCGAGGGCGCCGAAGGGCTCGTCCAGCAGCAGCACCTTGGGCTCCACCGCCAGGGCGCGGGCCAGGGCGATCCGCTGGCGCTGGCCACCGGAAAGCTGCTCGGGGTAGCGGTCGCTGAGCCAATCCAGTTGCACCATGTTCAGCAGCTCATGGACCTTGACCGCGATCTGGCTTTCGCTCGGGCGCTGGTTTTTCGGTTTCATGCGCAGGCCGAAGGCGACGTTGTCGAACACGGTCATGTGGCGGAACAAGGCGTAGTGCTGGAACACGAAACCGACGTTGCGATCGCGCACGTCATGGCCCGAGACGTCTTCACCGTGGAACACGATGCTGCCCTCGTCCGGGGTTTCGAGGCCGGCGATGATGCGCAGCAAGGTGGTTTTGCCGCAGCCGGAGGGGCCGAGCAAGGCCACCAGTTCGCCGCTGTTGATATCCAGGTTGATGCTGTTGAGCGCCTTGAAGGCGTTGAAGTTCTTGCTGACGTTACGGACTTCGATCGACATGGGTTATTCCTCAGCCGCACCGGCGCGCAGGCGGTTAATACGGTTCTCGCTCCACTGCTTGAGCAGCAGGATGAAGAGCGCCAGGATCAGCAGCAGACTCGCCACCGCAAACGCGGCGACGTGGTTGTATTCGTTGTAGAGAATCTCGACATGCAGCGGCAGGGTGTTGGTCACGCCGCGGATGTGCCCGGACACCACCGACACCGCGCCGAACTCGCCCATGGCCCGCGCGGTACACAGCACCACGCCGTAGATCAGGCCCCATTTGATGTTCGGCACGGTGACATGCCAGAACATCTGCCAGCCGTTGGCGCCCAACAGGCGCGCCGCCTCTTCTTCCTGGGTGCCCTGCTCCTGCATCAGCGGGATCAGTTCACGGGCCACGAACGGCACGGTAACGAAGATGGTTGCCAGCACGATGCCCGGCAGCGCGAAGACGATCTGGATGTCGTGGTCCGACAGCCACGGGCCGAAAAAGCCCTGGGCGCCGAACATCAGCACGTAGACCAGGCCCGCGATCACCGGCGACACCGAGAACGGCAGGTCGATCAGGGTCACCAGCATGCTCTTGCCACGGAACGAGTATTTGCTCACGCACCACGCGGCGCTGACGCCGAACACCAGGTTCAGCGGCACCGAGATCAGCACCGCGATCACCGTCAGCTTGAGGGCCGACAAGGCATCCGGCTCAAAGATCGCGGCAAAAAACGCCCCCAGGCCCAGTTTCAGCCCCTGGGACACCACGATAAACAGCGGCAGCAGCAGGAACAGGGCAAAAATCAGCCAGCCGAGGCCGATCAGCACCCGGCGCGAACCGGCGCTGCCCCGGCGGGCGGCGTTGGTGGAGGCAGCAATAGACGATTGGGACATGTGTGCGCCTCCTTAAGGTCGTTCGATGCGCCGCTGCAGCAAGTTGATGAGCAGCAGCAGGACAAAGGAAACCACCAGCATCAGCACGCCGATGGAGGTGGCGCCGGTGTAGTCGTATTGGTCGAGCTTGACCATGATGAGCAGCGGCAAAATCTCGGTTTTCATCGGCATGTTGCCGGCGATGAAAATCACCGAGCCGTACTCGCCCACACCACGGGCAAACGCCAGGGCGAACCCGGTCAGCCAGGCCGGCAACAGCGCGGGCACGAGGATGTGGCGGAACACCTGCCACGGCTTGGCGCCCAGGCACGCAGCGGCTTCTTCGACTTCGCGGGGGATGTCGGCCAGCACCGGTTGCACCGTGCGCACCACGAACGGCAGGGTGACGAAGGTCAGCGCCAGGGTGATGCCCAGGGGCGTGTAGGCGATTTTAAAACCCAGGTCAGTGGCGAACTGCCCCACCAGGCCGCTGGGCGCGTAGAGCGCGGTCAGGGCGATGCCGGCAACGGCGGTGGGCAGGGCGAACGGCAGGTCGATCATCGCGTCGATGACCTTGCGCCCGGGGAAGGTGTAGCGCACCAGCACCCAGGCCAGCAGCGTACCGATGATGCCGTTGATGATCGCGGCGTACAGCGCCGTACCGAAACTCAGCTTGAGCGCCGCAATGACCCGCGGCGCGGAAATGATGGCCCAGAACTGATCCCAGGTGAGTTGGGCGGCATGGACGAACATCGCCGCCAGCGGAATAAGCACAATCAGGCTGAGGTACACCAAGGTGTAGCCCAGCGTCAGCCCGAAGCCGGGTATGACGGGGGAGATACGACGCGACATAAAAGTCCTTGGTTAGCGGGTAGATGCAACGCTAGGAGCGGGGCTATGCGCAGGCTCGGATATCAGCCCCCGCATAGCCCCGCTCCTAGCGGTTGCCTGGCTTACTGCGCGGTGTAGATCTGGTCGAACACACCACCGTCGTTGAAGAATTTCGGTTGGGCAGTCTTCCAGCCGCCGAAGTCTTTGTCGATAGTCACCAGGTCCAGTTTCGGGAATTGCTGGGCGTACTTGGCGGCCACCGCAGCGTCACGCGGGCGGTAGAAGTTTTTCGCCGCGATTTCCTGGCCGGCCGGGCTGTACAGGTGCTTGAGGTAGGCCTCGGCGATTTGCGCGTTGCCCTTTTTCTCGGCGTTCTTGTCCACCACCGCCACGGGCGGCTCGGCGAGGATCGACAGCGACGGCACGACGATGTCGAACTTGTCGGCGCCGCCGTCTTCCTTGAGGGCCAGGAAGGCTTCGTTTTCCCAGGCCAGCAGTACGTCGCCCTGGCCGTTGTTGACGAAGGTGATGGTCGAGCCGCGAGCGCCGGTGTCCAGCACCGGCACGTGCTTAAACAGCTCCTTGACGTATTCCTGCGCCTTGGCTTCGCTACCGCCGGCCTTCAGGCCATAGGCCCAGGCCGCGAGGAAGTTCCAGCGCGCACCGCCGCTGGTTTTCGGGTTCGGGGTGATGACTTCCACGCCGTTCTTGACCAAATCGCCCCAGTCCTTGATGCCTTTGGGGTTGCCCTTGCGCACCAGGAACACGATGGTCGAGGTGTACGGCGTGCTCGCTTCGGGCAGGCGTTTTTGCCAGTCCAGCGGCAGGCTCTTGCCCAATTTGGCGACTTCGTCGATGTCACCGGCCAGGGCCAGGGTCACCACGTCGGCGCGCAGGCCATCGATCACGGCGCGGCCCTGCTTGCCCGAGCCACCGTGGGACTGCTGGATTTTCACGTTGTCGCCGGCGTGGTCCTGCTGCCAGAACTTGATGAACTCGGCGTTGTATTCCTGATACAGCTCGCGGGTCGGGTCGTAGGAGACGTTGAGCAGCTCGTAATCCTTGGCCACTGCAGAACCAGCAAAAACGGCACTGGCCAGGGCGGCCAACGCGTAACGGCGAATCGACGACATAGTGAAGCTCCTGAAATTTTTTAGTGTTGGCTGTTCTTATGGCGCTTCAGGCCCGCATTCGTGCTTGAACGCTGGTGTAGCTGCTGGCTGGGGTCATGGGCGTGCCCTGCGGTGGTCCGGTTGGCGTGCGGCAGTTCAGCTCGGCTTGGTGCCGGGGTTCTGCAAACGGAATTTCTCTTTGCGTTCGATCTGGACCACTTGCGCGTTGTGCACGGTGATTTCCACTGCGCCAAAGCGCAGGTCGCGCAGGGCGCTTTGGATCTCGCGCAAAATGGCTGCTTCGTCCTGGCCGTCAACGCTACGTAGAGATGCGCTCATGGTGCTGCTCCTGAATGAGATGTGCCCGGCAGTGGCGGCACTGCGTGTGGCTTGGAGCAGATAGTAGTGAGCCGCAGATATTCTTAAAAATACTATTTAAGAATTTTTATATAACTGGAACGCATTACCTGATGGCACAAGGCTTTGCGCCGGGAATGAGGGCGATCTGGCTGCGAAATCCCTTCTTGTGGGAGCAAGCCTGTGTATGGGCTTGCCCGCGATGAGGCTGGAACACCTGCCGCCATCGCGAGCAGGCTCGCTCCCACAAGGGGTTAGGGTGGCCTACACCTGCACCCGCCGTTTGTCCGCCACGCGGCTGCGGCTGTAGAGCACGACGATGGCGATGATGGCCACGGCCTGTGCGCTCAGGGAGTAAGCGTCGGCGTGGATGCCCAGCCAGTCGAAGTCAAAGAACGCCACCGGGCGGGTGCCGAAGATCCCCGCTTCTTGCAGGGCTTTGACGCCATGGCCGGCGAACACCACCGACAACGCACACAACAGCGCCGCGTTGATGCCGAAGAACAGCGCCAGCGGCAGTTTCGCCGAACCGCGCAGGATCACCCAGGCCAGGCCGATCAACAGCACCAGGGCCGTGGCGCCGCCGGCGATGACTGCGTCATGGCCCGCGGGGCCGGCCTGCAGCCACAGGGTTTCGTAGAACAGGATCACCTCGAACAGTTCGCGGTACACCGAGAAGAACGCCAGGATCGCGAAGCCGAAACGCCCGCCGCCGCCCACCAGGCTGCTTTTGATGTAGTCCTGCCAGGCTGCTGCGTGGCGGCGATCGTGCATCCACACGCCGAGCCACAGCACCATGACGCTGGCAAACAGCGCCGTGCAGCCTTCGAGCAATTCGCGTTGGGCGCCGCTGACGTCGATCACATAGGCGGCCAGCGCCCAGGTCGCCAGGCCCGCCAGCAAGGCCAAGCCCCAGCCGATGTTGACGCTGCGCACCGCCGATTGCTGGCCGGTGTTGCGCAGGAAGGCGAGGATCGCCGCCAGTACCAGAATCGCTTCGAGGCCTTCGCGCAGCAGGATCAGCAGCCCGGAGATGTAGCTCAGCGACCAGCTCAAGCCGTCGCTGCCCAGCAACCCGGCCGACTCGGTGAGCTTGGCCTTAGCCGCGCCCAGGCGCTGTTCGACCTGCTCCAGCGGCAAGCCGTCCTGCAAGGCCTGCCGGTAGGCCATCAGGGATTTCTCGGTGTCTTTGCGCACGTTAGCGTTGACGTTATCCAGGGAGCTTTCCACCAGCTCGAACCCTTCCAGGTACGCCGCCACCGAGAGGTCGTAGGCCTGCTCGTGGTCGCCGGCGCGGTAGGCCGCCAGGCTTTTGTCCAGGGTCGCGGCGGTGTAGTCGAGCAACTGCCCGGGGCCGCGCTTGACCTGCGGCGGCTGCGCGCGCTGGGCACGGAAGGTGGCGGCCGCGGCCGGGCCTTGGGCGGCCAGCACTTCAGCGGGAGTCTGGCGCGCCAGGTCGGCGAGGTTGAAGGCCTCGGCGCTTTTGGCCTGGGCCGGGTCGCTGCTGAAACCGGCGATGTAGGTGGCCAGGTCCCAACGTTGGCGCTCATCCAATTGGTCGGCGAAGGACGGCATGTCGGTGCCCTCCACGCCCAGGCCAAGGGTGCTGAAGATGCCGTAGAGGCTCAGGCGATCAAGCCGCGCCGCGTCCCGCAGGTTGGCGGGCGGCGGGGTCAGGCCCACGCCCGCCGGGCCATCGCCGACGCCGCTGGCGCCGTGGCACACCGAGCAATGCTGGGCGTAGAGCGGCGCGCCACGCGTGGGGTCGGGGGTGATGATCGGCGCCTGGCTGACTTCATAGGCCGCCGCCAGTTGCGCGCCCAGTTGCCGTGCCTGGCGGGCCACGGCGCTGCCGTCCTCGCGGGCAACCACGGCGGCCTTGAGGCGGGCGATGCCTTGTTCCAGCTCGGTTTTTTGCGCCTTGGCCGGCAGCTCGGCGACCGCGCCTTGCAGCACGCCGAGGAATTCCACTTGCTCGCGGTACTCAGACTCGTCGATCACCTGGCCCGCCTCCACCGTGGCTGGGTAATCGGCGCCGATGTAGTCGAGCAAATGCAGCGCCTGGGGCGCACCTTCGACGGTATCGGCCAGCAGGTGCGGGCTGCTGGCGATCAGGATCGGCAGCACCAGCCAGCCCAGGGCGCGGGAAAAGGCAGTCATGAATGATTCTCACCTGGAAACAATAAGTAACATATTGTTCACTTCGATAAGAGTTTGCTCAAGGGGTTCGTGGGACCAGGGACCTAAACCCGTGAGGAATCAGGCAAGTGGCGACCGGCGGGAGACTTCGATAAGGGTTTGCTCAAGAGGTTCGTGGGACCAAGGACCTAAACCAGTGAGGAATCAGGCAAGTGGCGACCGGCGGAAGACTTCGATAAGGGTTTGCTCAAGGGGTTCATGGCGCTAAGGGCATGAACCGGGAGGAAATCGGGCGAGTGGCGCCAAACATGAATGATGGCACCACGTCTCAAAACGGAATTAAAAAGCCATTACATGGCCATCTTCGGCCCTTATAATGCGCCGCCCTCGTTATCGCGACCGGGCATTTAAGCTCCTCTTTTTATGAGGAATTGGCCTTGCGCCAATTGGTTCCTCCAGCCCGACCAGCACACTCGGCTGTCTACGTTCAGGGAAGAAGTAACTCGATGGCATCCCGCGCCCTTACCGTGCTCGCGCTCAGCGCAGCGACCCTGCTGGCCGGTTGTTCGGCCTTTCGCAGCTACGACTCCGAACTCCAGGAAACCAACCAGCACTTGACCCGCGGTAATGTCGAGGCGGCGTTGACCCTGCTGGAGAAGAACAACAGCGGCGAGAACAAAGACCTGCTGTATTACTTCGAGAAGGGCGAACTGCTGCGCGCCAAGGGCGACCTGAGCGGCAGCCAGGCAGCCTGGGGCAGCGCCGATAAAGTGGTCGGCGCCTGGGAAGACGCGGTCAAGTTCGACACCGAGAAGTACGTGGCCCAGTTCGGCAGTTTCCTGGTCAACGACAAGGTGCGTCGCTACGAAGGCTACGACTACGAAAAAGTCATGCTGACCACGCAGATGGCCCTGAACCTGCTGGCCGTCAACGACTTCGACGGCGCGCGTACCGAGATCAAGAAAACCCACGAACGCGAAGCGGTGATCGCCGAGTTGCGCGACAAGGAATACCTCAAGCGCGAAGACGAGGCCGAGCAGCAAGGGATCAAAACCGAGTACAAAGACTTGCAAGGCTACCCGGTGGCCAGCCTCGACGCGCCGGACGTGGTCAGCCTGAAAAACAGCTACCAGAGCGCCTTCAGCCACTACCTGGCCGGTTTCGTCTACGAAGCCCTGGGCGAACGTGACCTCGCCGCGCCGGGCTACCGCAAGGCCGCCGAGCTACGCCCCAACACGCCGCTGCTGGAAAAAGCCCTGCTGAACCTCGACAAACCGGCCAGCAAGGCCCAGGACAGCGACATCCTGATCGTGGTGCAAAGCGGCCTGGCGCCGGCCCGCGACTCGATCCGCATTCCCCTGCCGCTACCCATCAGCGGCAACCTGGTGATTACCCCGCTGTCGTTCCCGATCATCAAGCCCGACACCTCGACCGCCGCGTTCAGCCAGATAGGCATCGACAACCAGCAACACGACCTGACCGCGCTCAACAGCACCACCGCCATGTCGCGCCGCGCCCTGCGCGATGACATGCCGGGGATCATCCTGCGTACCAGCGTGCGGGCCATCAGCCGTGGCGTGGCGCAAAAGCAGATGAACGACAGCAGCCCGCTGGCCGGCCTGGCGATGGGTATTGCCTCGGCCGTGATGGAAGGCGCCGACACCCGCACCTGGCGCACCCTGCCGGACAACACCCAGGTCGTGCGCCTGCGCATGGCCAAGGGCGAGCACCACCTGACCCTGCCCAACGCCCTGGGCGGGGCGGTGGTCAAGGTGAAGGTCGAGCAACCCTACCAAGTGATCGCCGTGCGCGTGGTCGGCAACCAGGCCTTCGCCAGTGGCGTCGATGCTCAGGTAGTGCCCAACAGCAGCGCCGCAGCCGTCGCCAGCCTCAAACAACCTTAAGCAGAGAGTCGCCATGCGTTTGAAAGTCCTCGCCGTCGTCGCCCTGGCCTTGCTGGCCGGGTGCGCCACCCCGCCGCCGGAACCCGGTAGCGCGGCCAGCAAAGTCGTGTCCATGGGCAAGCTGAAAAACATCGTGGTCGGCGCTATGCGCGTGGCCCGTGAAAACGGCTTCCTCACGGTCAACGTGCAGTTGAGCAACACCAGCTACAACAACAAAACCATGTACTACCGCTTCGCCTGGCTCGGCCCCGAAGGCTTCCCGGTGGGCGAAGAGGAAACCTGGAAAAGCCTGACCCTCTACGGCACCCAGACCAGTTTCCTGCCGGCCATTGCGCCGACACCCAAAGCCGTGGATTTCCGCCTGGAAATCAAAACGCCTTAAGGCCCCCAACGACCCGTTTCTAGAGAGCTCTCCCATGTTTGCACGCATTTCGTTTCTCGCCGTCGTCGCCCTGCTGGCCAGCGGCTGCGCCAATAATTCGCCCGTACTGGGCGGCAAGAACATCGGCTACGGCGACACCAAGGCTGTGGAGCTGGTGACCAACGAGTTCGGTTCCACCGACCTGCAAATGATCGCCGAAACCATGACCCGTTCCCTGGCGCAGTCCGGCATCCTGCAAGGTCGCCCGGTGGTGCAGGTCTACGATGTGAAGAACAAGACCAGCGAGTACATCGATACCCGCGAGATCACCACCTCGATCAAAACCCAACTGATGAAGTCCGGCACCGCCCGCTTCGCCAGCGACAACACCGCGATGCAGAACCAGGTCGACCAGCTCAAGCTGCAAAACCAGAGCGGCCTGTACAAGAAAAACACCGTGGCCAAGACCGGCAACATGATCGCCGCCAAATACCGTCTTGAAGGCTCGATCAGCTCGATCGTCAAGCGCAGCAGCGACTACAAAGACGTGTTCTACAAATTCAGCCTGCAATTGATCGACGTCGAAAGCGGCCTGGCTGAATGGATGGACGAAAAAGAGATCCGCAAGACCACGGAGCGCTAAGCAATGCGTGCATGGATTGGCATCATCAGCCTGGCGTGCGCCTTTGCCGCCCAGGCCGCACCGAAAGTCGCCGTGACCGACCTGGCCTACCAGGAACGGGTGGAGCAATACATCCACATCGTTTCTGCTGCCAGCCAGTCCCAGGCTGGCCTGTACAACGCCAGCGGTTCGTCGAGCTACAACGAGTTCGAGAGCAGCACCAGCTACATCGAGCAAACCGAGTTGCGCAAATTCAGCGGTGACATCAAGGGCGAGATTCTCAAGTCCGGCATGTTCCAACTGATTCAGGGCACGCCGTACACCGCCAAGTCGCGCGAGGACGTGTACGACGTCATCAAGCGGATCAAGGCCGGCAACTTCAAGGGCGCGGACTACGTGCTGTTCGGCACCCTGTCGGACATCGACTTCACCCGCGATATCACCGCCCTGGACAACACCGACAGCTACTCGGCGATCCTGGGCCTGAGCCTGGTGGCGGATTTCAGCCTGATAAACACCAAGACCTACGAAATCACCTCGGCCTTTACCGCCATGGGTGAAGGCCAGGACACCAAACTGGTGAAGAGCCGCGACGTTCGGGTCTCGCTGAACCGCCCACGGGTGGTGCGCGACGTGTCCAAGGCCCTGGGCGAGGACGTGGCGAATCAGTTGAAGGAACAGCTGATCGGCGCCGACTACGGCCAACCTGAGCAAGCCCCGCGCAACAACCTGCCCCGTGACACGGCGCCGGTGATTTTGCGCTGAACCGCTCTTGGCCAGCCAGATCCACTCTGAGGGAGTGGGCTGGCCCGCGATGGCAGTCGATCAACCAGTATCCAAGGTGGCTGACCTGGCCTCATCGCGGGCCAGCCCGCGCCCACAAAGGTTTTGGGGGGCTAGACCGGAGCGCGGCGCAAGGTGGCCATGAAGGCTGCCGCGCCGATGAACAAGCCGGCGAAGGTGCGGTTCATGCGTTTTTGCTGCTTAGGTGTGCGCAACAGGCGCAGCACCTTGGAAGCCAACCCGGTGTAACCGGCCATCACGATCAAATCGACCACCACCATGGTCACGCCCAGGGTCAGGTACTGCGCCACCAACGGCGCGTGCGGGTTGATGAACTGCGGCAGCACCGCAAGCATGAACACCAGAGCCTTGGGGTTGCTGATGTTCACCAAAAAGCCACGGAACACCAGGGCCAGGGGGTTGCCGATGGGGCGGATGCTGGCGTCGTCGCTTATCTCGCTGGGTAGCGCGCGCCATTGCTTGACGGCCAGGAACACCAGGTAAGCCACGCCGAACCACTTGATGGCATAGAACGCCGTCGAAGAAGCGGCGAGCACCGCGCCCACTCCGGCGGCGACAATCGCGATCTGCAACGCCAGGCCCAGTTGCAGGCCCAGGGCATTCCAATAGCCGCGCCAAAAACCGTACTGCAACCCGCAGGACATCGACGCAATGGCACCCGCGCCAGGGGAAAGGCTAATCACCCAGCACGCAGCGAAGAACGCCAGCCATGTTTCAAGCACCATCACACACCTCGGCTCAGACTTGTTACAGCCGTCTAAGCTAATGCGCCGCTGGGCGAATGACTATCGATATTTTTGCGTGCAACAAGGAAGGGCTAGCGGTCGCCCAGGCCCAAAGGCAGGCCATCGCTGCCGCGCCAGCGGCGCACCGAGCGCTGGAAGAACAGGCTGTTGGGCACTTGCACCATAGCGCTACCGGTGCCGAGCTCTTCGGCTTCGATCAGCGTGGTGTAGAGCAGGTTAATGGCCACCACCCGGCCCTTGACCCCAGGTTTGTCGGTGGTGTCCACCAACTCCACCACATCGCCCAGGCGAAACGGCCCGACGGTGAAGATCAAAATCGCGCAGAGCAGGTTGGAGAGCACGCTCCACATGGCGAAGAACGCCACCGCCGCCACGGCCACGAAGCCGGACAACGCCGTCCAGAGCACCGTCGCCGATACCCCGAGGCGTTCAAGCACGAAAATCAGCGCGCTGCCCATAATCAGCCAGCGCAAGCCGCCACGCAGGGGCAAGAGCAATTGCGGCGGAAACGGGTAGCGCTCACCCAAGCGCGTCAGGCCCTTGGCGACGAACCGCTGGGCCAGGTAGCCGGCCAACAGGATCAGAAGGATTTGCAGCCCAAGCCACAGCGGCTCGGTCCATACCGACGACAACGGCCACTTGAACGCTTCCATCAGGACAGCGCCTCCAGCTCCGCTTGCAGGCTTTCCAGCAGCTCCAGCGCCTCCATCCAGGTTTCCTCCAGCTCGGCTTCGCGCACCTTGAGCTTGGCCTGTTCGGCCAGCAGGTCACGCAACTCGTCCTTGCGCGCCGCTTCGTACACCGCGCTGTCGCCGAGGCTGGTTTCGATCTTGGCGAGTTTTTCGTGGACCTTGCCCAACTCAGCTTCGAGCTTGTCGGCTTCGCGCTTGTGCGGCGCCAACTGCTGGCGCAACGCGGCGGCGGCCTGGCGCTGGGCCTTCTTGTCGGTTTTGTCCGGGTTGACCGGGGTGGTGCTGACCGGCGCATTGCGCAAGCGATAGTCGTTGAGCCAACGCGCGTAGTCTTCCAGGTCGCCGTCGAACGCCTGGACCTTGCCATCGGCCACCAGCAGGAACTCATCGGTAGTGCTTTTGAGCAAGTGCCGATCGTGGGAAACCACCAGTACCGCGCCGCTGAATTCCTGCAGGGCCATCGTCAGCGCCAGGCGCATTTCCAGGTCCAAGTGGTTGGTCGGTTCGTCGAGCAACAACAGGTTCGGCCGGCCCCAGGCGATAAGGGCCAATGCCAGGCGCGCCTTTTCGCCGCCGGAGAAGTTCAACACCGGCTCGTCGATGCGTGCGCCACGGAAGTCAAAACCGCCGAGGAAATCGCGCAGGGTCTGCTCACGCTCGGTCGGCGCCAGGCGCTGCAAATGCAAAAGCGGGCTGGCTTTGGCGTCCAGCGAGTCCAACTGATGCTGGGCGAAATAGCCCACCACCAGGTTCTCGCCGCGGACCAGGCGACCGGCCAGCGGCTCGAGTTCACCGCAAAGATTTTTAATCAGGGTCGATTTACCCGCGCCGTTGGGGCCGAGCAAACCGATGCGCGCGCCCGGGGTCAGTTGCAACTTGACCTTTTCCAGCACGGTTTTGTCGCCGTAGCCCAGGCGAGCGTCGGACAGGTCCAGCAAAGGGCTGGAGATTTTCAGCGACTCGCGGAAGACGAAATCGAACGGCGAGTCCACGTGGGCGGCGGACAGTTCTTCCATCCGCTCCAGCGCCTTGATCCGGCTCTGGGCCTGGCGGGCCTTGGTGGCCTGGGCCTTGAAGCGAGCGATGTAGCTTTCCATGTGCGCCCGTTGCGCCTGCTGCTTCTCAAAGGCCTGCTGTTGCTGGGCCAAGCGTTCGGCACGGGCCCGCTCGAAGGCGCTGTAGCCACCGCGATACAGGGTGATCTTGCGCTGTTCGACGTGGGCGATGTTATCGACCACGGCATCGAGGAAGTCGCGGTCATGGGAAATCAGCAGCAAGGTGCCGGGGTAGCTTTTGAGGAAGTCTTCCAGCCACAGGATCGCATCGAGGTCCAAGTGGTTGGTGGGCTCATCGAGCAACAGCAGGTCCGAGGGGCACATCAGCGCCTGGGCCAGGTTCAGGCGCATGCGCCAGCCCCCGGAGAACGCCGCCACCGGGCGGTCCATCTGCTCGTTGGTGAAGCCCAGGCCGGCGAGCATCTTGCGGGCGCGGGCGTCGGCGGTGTAGCCGTCGGCGCTGTCGAGCTCCGAGTGCAAGCGCGCCTGGGCGGCGCCGTCCTGGGCCAGTTCGGCTTCGGCCAACTCGCGTTGCACCTGGCGCAGACGCAGGTCGCCATCGAGCACGTAGTCGATCGCAATGCGGTCGAGGGTGTCGATCTCCTGGCGCATGTGCGCAATGCGCCAGTCGGCGGGCATCAGGCAATCGCCGGAATCAGGGGCCAATTCGCCCAGCAACAGGGCAAACAACGTGGATTTACCGGCGCCGTTGGCACCGATCAAGCCGGCTTTGTGACCGGCGTGCAGGGTCAGCTCGGCGTCTTCTAGCAGACGTTGCGGGCCGCGCTGTAATGTTAGGCTTTGAAGTCGAATCATAATGGCGGCGGAGTCTACCAGCTTCGCTCGCAACTGGCGCGAGTCTGAATATGCCCTCTGACCTATGGAATACGGCCCTGGCCCTCTACGCCCGGCCCGGAGTCGAAAGCGCCTGCCTGCAACTGCAAGCCGCGGGTGGCAACGTCTGCCTGCTGCTGTGCGCTTGCTGGCTGGAGCAACGAGGCACCGCCTACACCGCGCAACGCCTGCGCCTGTTAAAGGAGTTGGCTGACCCCTGGCACGAAAAGGTCATCCAGCCGCTACGACAATTGCGCACGCAATGGCGCGAACCGGCGCACACAGACGCACACCTATCGGCGTTGCGCGAGCAGGTCAAAAACCTGGAACTGGAAGCCGAACGGCAATTATTGATACGGCTGGAAAATGCTGCGCAGGGTTGGCCACACGCTCAAAGCAGTGACTCGACGCAGTGGCTGGAAGGTTTGGCGGCGGGTGCCGCCAACCTGAACCGCGACGCGCTCAATCAATTGCGCGTCGCGGTGACCGGCGCTTAGGAAGCGCTGGTCGGCGTGGTGGCGGCTGGCGTAGCGGGAGTGGTTGGAGCGGTGGCGGCTGGCGCTGCAGTGGCAGGCTTGGCGGCAGCAGGCGTTGCCGGTTTGGCCGCAGGCTTGGTGGCTGCCGGTTTTTTCACCGCAGGTTTGGCAGCAGGTTTTGCCACAGGCTTGGCAGCCGGTTTGACGGCTCTGGAAGCAGCGGGCTTAGCGGCCGGTTTGGCCACAGGCTTGGCGGCTCCAGGTTTTACCGCAGCAGACTTGGCCGCAGGTTTAGCCGCTGCCGCCTTGGTCGCGGGCTTGGCCGCTACCGTTCTGGCAGCAGGTTTTGCGGCGGGTTTGGCAGCGATGGTTTTAGCGGCGGGTTTGGCAGCACCAGCGGCGGGCTTTTTCACCGCAGGTTTGCTGGCGGCTTTAACCGCAGGCTTGGCCGTGGCTTTGGTCGCTGGCTTAGCCGCGGCTTTCGATACAGTCGGCTTCGCGGCGGGTTTCTTTGCCGCAGAAGCGACAGCAGCAGGCTTCGCCGAACGCAAGGTCAGTGCCTTGCCCACGGCCTCTTTCACGCGGCCAACACCCTGGGCCAATTTCAGGCTTTCCTGGGCATCGCGCTTGAGCTGAAGAATGTAGGTGCGGGTTTCGGCCTGGCGATCCTTGAGGGCATCGAGCAGGTCTTCGAGTTCTTTCACCGCGCCTTTGGCTTTGGCTTGCGCCTTGGCCTTGCCGGTCGCCGCAGCGTCCTGCAATTTGATGCGCGATTTGTGCAGTTTTTCCTGAGCCTTGCCCCGTTGCTTTTCCAGCTTGGCGAGCAGTTTTTCAGCATCAGCCAAGGCTTGCGAACAAGCGTTTTCCAAATGTTCGAGCAGGCTGCCCGAAAGCTGTTGGAGCAAATGCAACGGAGTATTTACAGGCTTCTTCTTGGCCGACATGGTTTACCTCCTGGCTGACGTGGGTGCGGCTCATACTAGACCTCTGCTGCTACCGCCGCTAGGGCATGTTGACAGTATCCAAAGCGCTGCGTTGCAACCGATGGAAAATGTTCTTCGCCCTGGCGCAAGTTGCCCCGACACTCACCGTTTCAGGCTGGCATAATCGGCCCCCTATCCGGTCGGAGCACAGTCATGTCGCGTGTTTTTTTTCTATCGTTATGCCTGTGTTTCGGGTTGGCCCATGCGGGCGAAAAAACGCCGGCCAATGACCGTCACGACCTGGCCTATAGCCTGGGCGCCAGCCTCGGCGAACGTCTGCGCCAGGAAGTCCCGGGCCTTGAACTCAAGGCGCTGTTGGACGGTTTGCAACAGGCCTACCAAGGTAAGCCGCTGGCACTCAAGGACGAACGTATCGAGCAGATACTCGCCGAGCATGAAGCCCGCACCAACGAACAGTCGGCCAGGCCGCAAAGTGAAATCGCGCTCCAGGCACAGCAACGCTTTCTTGCCCAAGAACGCGCCAAGCCGGACGTTCGCGAATTGGCGGGCGGCATTCTGCTGACCGAACTCAAGGCTGGTAACGGCCCCCAGCCGAGCGCCGAAGGCAGCGTGCAGGTTCGCTATGTGGGGCGACTTCCCGATGGCTCCGTCTTCGACCAGAACGCTCAACCGCAGTGGTTCCGACTCGACAGTGTTATCAGCGGCTGGCGCAGCGCCTTGCCCCAGATGCAGGTGGGCGCGACGTGGCGCTTGGTGATTCCAGCCGACCAGGCCTATGGCGCGGAAGGTGCCGGCGACTTGATCGCTCCCTTTACACCCCTGGTGTTCGAAATCGAATTGGTGAACGTGCGCTGAACGGCGGCACAAATGAAAAACGGCACGCCAAGCGCACCGTTTTGATGGAAAGAGGTAGAGAAAAAACTCAGACCTGAACCGGGACTTCCTCCTTGTGAGCGGTGTGCAACACTTCGATCAGGCAGTCTTCCAACTCGAAACGCTCATGTAGCAGTCCACCCAACTCCTTGAATTTTTCCGCGACGCAATTACCGGCATCGCACAGGTCATTGAACGCCAAGAGCTTCTCGGTAATCACATCGATACGCGGGTAGAGCGTCTCTGCAAGCTCAAGCCCACGTTTATCCTCAAAGGCCTTGGCCTCGCTGGTGAGCTGTTCGTATATCTCGAAATGCCCCGCTGACACGTAGTCGACCAGCACGCCGCAGAACTCCTGCAGTGACTCGCGGTTCTCACCCAGCACTTCGGGCTTGGCGCCGAGAGCATCATAGGCCCGAACCAGTTCGTGACGCTCCTGCAACCAGCGGTCGATCAGCAGATGCACTCCACCCCAGCGTTCCTGAGCATTCTGACAACTTTCGAGCATGGTGATCTCTCTTCCCTTAAGGGCCATGTCGCTCTATGCCCGTCGCTAGGTTTAAAACCCTATAAGCGCCCAGGCAGAACGCCATCGAACAACCTAATTGCGTTAACACGTGCGGGCCAGATTATGCCCGCACGACTACTGCTTCAAGGTACGCAGCAGATAATGTTCATACAAGCGTTTAATCTTCAACAGCGCCGTGCAATGACGCAAATCAGCTCGCCGCTTTCAGGCAGGTGAGCCGCACCAGGTGAAAAAGCTGGAAAACACTCAGCAGCACCATCGCCACAAAAAACAACAGGCTCCACTCCGGCACGCTCAGGTCGAACAGGCTCCAGGTCAGTTGCGCGCATTCGGCATCGCCCTGGAAGAACTGCCTGAACACGCACATCCAGGGTGCCTTCCACACCCCGGAGTTCAGGATGTTCGAGCACGTGAAGCCTTGTGCCGAGTCGACGCTTTGCAGCAAGACATGACGCCAGGCAATGACCATCCCCGCCAGGCTACTGAACAGGTTCAGCAACCAGTACCCGTAGCAGCCTCTGATTTTTGCTCCATGCAGTGTGGCAACCAGACTGGTGAGCGTGAACACGATCAGGAAGAAACGCTGCATCATGCACAGCAGGCAAGGCTCAAGTCCGACGACATATTCCAGATAATACGAAGCACCCAACGCCAGAGTTCCTGCGAGGAAAGTCATGAGAAACAGGGGTCGTGAGCAGGCCAAGAACATGGCTTATCCGTAACAAAAGAGACAGGCAGTTACGGTAGAGGAAAGGACTTGACCCTTTCAAGGAGGCTCCCCGCGGACAAATCCTCAATGATGTAAGGAATCGCCGACAGATACAGAAGGCCTATGAGTAGGCCTTTGTAGGATTTCACCACAACAGTTCATATTGCGTAGAAAGCTCTGTCGCCGCGAAGGGGCAGAAGTCAACTTGACGACAAATCAGCCCCGCCCACGGACTACACCGGAACCGGCAGAGAAAAAGCCAGTAAACGTTCATCCAGCAGGCCCAGGCCTTCCTGGAAGAGCTGGTTGCTCTGTTCAGTATCACCCAGCCGAGCCAATAGCCGGGCAAGTTCAGCACAAGCTTCTGGATTGCGCTGAACCCGCAGGCTGCTCTCCAGATAATCCCGCGCCTTGCCCCAGAGACTGTTTTGCAAACACAGGCGGCCCAATGTCAGCAGCAGGCTCGGGTCTTGGGGATGCTCCTTGAGCCAGCCTTCGGCAAGCTTGAGCTGGCGATCCGGGTCAGCGCCACGCAACAAGCCATACAACCGCACCAGATGGCTGTCGTATTGGCGCTTGAGCGCGATACGCAGGACTTCCTCGGCCTCGGCCTGCGCCCCCAATTGCCGTAACTGCTCGGCGTAAGCGAGCACCAACTGCGGTTCTTGGCGTTGAGCGGATGTCAGCTGCTGCCAGGCCCGCGTCAGCGACTGCAGGCCCACAGAACCATCTTCATCGCGATGGGCTGCCAGCGACAGATTTTCGCCCCAGGCCCGACGTTCCAGATCTGCCAACTCGGCCGCCGGTAGGATCTTGTTCTTGCGCAACTCCGGCAGCAGGCGAATCAATGCCGACCAATCGCCGCGCTGCTGATGCAGGCGCTGCAACTGTCGCAGCACCTGTATGCTGTGCGGATGGCGCTCACGCATGGCTTGCAGGGTCGCCAGAGCCCCCTCTGTATCGTTGCGATCGGTCTGCAACTGGGCATGACTCAAGGCGATCGCCAACTCGGCCTGAGGCTGGCGCTCCAGTGCGCGCTCAAGCAGTCGATCGCTTTCTTCGTAGAGACCTTGCTCGTTCGCCGCGCGTGCGGCGCCAAGGTAATACAACAAAGGCTGGCGTTCGGCCTCGGCGGCCCGGTGCAGGTGCTTCTGGGCACTGGCCCAGCGACCTTCGGCGAGGTCCATTTGGCCTTGCTCGATGGCAATCTGCACACGCCGACTGCGGTTGCGCCGCGACCATGGATTCACCACACCGCCGGAGGTGGTCAGCAGTTCGATCAGCACCTTGATTCCCCAGATCACCAGCCATAGCACCGCGACCAGTGCCAGTGTCGCCCACAGTGACGACTCGAAGCGGAAGTTCCGGTAGGCGATCAGCACATACCCCGGGTGCTCGGCGATGGCCAGGCCCAGCAACGCGGCGGCGGCGATGACCAGGAACATCACCACATACAGGCGCTTCATGGCGTCGGCTCCGGCAAGACAGCGGCGGGTTTGACCGACTCTTCGGCGCTGACATTACGCCGCTCCAGATAGGCCTGGACTGCACCGAGAGTACCGGCCAGGTCTGGTGTGACCACCGTGACCGGTTGCTTGGCCAGTTCCGCCACGCGTTCAAGCATGACTTTGCTTTGTGGGTTGTCTTGGTTGAAGTTGTTTTTCAGTACGTCCCGCGCCTCATCCAGCGCTTGGGTGTACACCGCAGCTTGGCCGTTGAGGGCCGCCCACTGGGCTTGCTCCAACGCGAGGCTGAGGGCCAGGCGTACTTGTGCCAGGCCCTGGCCCGCCAGCAGCGGCCGGATATTTTTGTCGGCGTTGAAATCGATACGCACATAGCGTGAGATCTCTGCCCACCATTGGGCCCAGCGGCTCGCGCCGTCACCGTCGGCGGTCAGCCCCAGCAGAGCCTCGCCACGGTCGTGGTACTCAGGCGCCAGCGCGCTGAGCTCGATGACTTGATCGCGCAAGGCGCCCAATTGCAAGAACAACCCGGTGCGGTCCGGTTGCTCGGTGCTACGCAGGGCCGCCAGGGTTTTGGCCAACTGTTCGCGGGCGGCGAATGAGCCGGGATCGTTTTGTTCGCGCAGGATCTCATCGGCGCCCTGGACCAGCGCCTGAGCACTGCTGATGTCCTGTAGCGCGGAAAGACGCAGGCTGGCCAGGCGCAGGAGGTGCTCGGCCTCAGCCAGACGCCAGTCCTTGCGACTCGCCCCCAGGACAGTTTCCAGGCGCTGGTTCAAACGCTGCTGGTCGCCTTGCAACTGCGCCACCAGGCGCCGGCGTTCTTCCAGTTCCTGCGCGCCGGGCAACTGTTCGAGCTGCTCGCGCAGGCGCTGCTCACTGAGTTTGAGGTTTTGCGCCTGGTCGCCCAAAGCCTGAAGTTGCCCCAACTGCTGCTGGTTGCTCGCTTGCAGGCTGCGCACCTGCCAGACACCCCAGCCACCGGCGGCGGCCCCCGCGGCTCCCAGCAGCAAGGCCAGAACCGCCAAGCCATTGCCTCGGCGTGGGGCGGTTTCGGTCACAGGTTCGGCAGGCGCCTGAAGCTGTGGCTGGACGTCATCTTTGGGCAAGGTTGTTTCGCTCACGTATCCATCCTTTGTGTTAGGGAACGGCACCGGTCTCCCGCAACGCCGTTAGCAGAGCCGTGGCACTGGCACCACTGCAGTCCACCACTTGTCGGGCCCCGGCAGCTCGCGCCAACTCGGCGACCCGGGGGCTAGGCACGAACAGTGGCAGTTGCGCCAGTTCCGGCCAGGCCGCATCCGCCATTTGGCGCAGATGCAAAAAACCCTGTCCACTGCTGACCACCAGGCCGTTCAGGCGTTCCGCTTGAATTATCCGGGGCAATGTCGCGGGTTCGTAGTGCGGCAGGTAGCGGCGATACAGCTCCAGACCCTCGACACTAGCACCTTGCTCGCGTAAACGCTCAGTCAGCAGTTCGCGCCCGCCCTCACCCTTGAGGATCAACACCCGGGCGCCGGGTCGCGAAACCGCCTCGGCAAATGCAGGCAACGCCAACAGTGCTTCGCTGTCATCGCCTTGCGCGGGGAAGCTCACATCGAGGCCGCGGTCGGCGAGAAGCTGCGCGGTGGCGGCGCCCACACTGAACCAGCGTGTTGCTGCAGGTGGCGTGGGCCAGGTCTGGTCAAGCAGCGCAATGCCCAGCCGGGCGGCGGGTTTGCTGACGACGATCACCGCACAATAGCGGTCGAGGCCGATCATCTGCTCGCGTTGTTGCACCGAAAGCGGCAGCGCCTCGGTTTCCAGAAGCGGCAGGCTGCTGCTGAACACACCGGCCTCGGCCAGCGTGGCGGCCAATGTCGCCGACTCCAGCTCAGGGCGGGTCAGCAGCAAACGCCAACCCTTCACTCGTGGCCCGCCTCACCGTAGACCGCTTGCAAGATGGCATCGGCGCCCTGTGCCAACAGGTCTTCGGCGACCTGCACACCCAACTGGGCGGCGGCGCTTCGCGGCCCGCGTACATCCGCCGTCAATAGCAGGCCACCATTGGGGTCGCCCACCAGGCCACGCAACCACACCTGCTCGCCTTCGAGCACTGCGTAGCAGGCGATGGGTACCTGGCAACCGCCGTTGAGGTGTTTATTCAGCGCACGTTCGGCGGTGACCCGCGTGGCGGTGTCGTGGTGATGCAGCGGCGCAAGCAACGCATGAATCGCGCTATCAGCGCTGCGGCATTCGATGCCCACCGCACCCTGGCCGCCGGCCGGCAGGCTGTCATCGACACTGATGGAAGAACTGATACGGTCCTCGAAGCCCAGGCGGATCAGCCCGGCCGCCGCGAGAATGATGGCGTCGTATTCGCCTGCGTCAAGCTTGGCCAGGCGCGTATTGACATTGCCCCGCAGGAAGCGGATCTGCAGGTCCGGGCGACGGGTCAGCAACTGGGCCTGGCGGCGCAGGCTGGAGGTACCGACCACGCTGCCCTGGGGCAGCGCATCGAGGCTGGCGTAAGTGTTGGAGACGAACGCATCGCGCGGGTCTTCGCGCTCGCAGATGCAGTACAGGCCCAGGCCTTCGGGGAAGTCCATCGGCACGTCTTTCATCGAATGCACGGCGATGTCGGCTTCATTTTCGAGCAGCGCGGTTTCCAGCTCCTTGACGAACAAGCCCTTGCCACCGATTTTCGACAGGGGTGAGTCAAGCAGCTTGTCACCACGGCTGACCATGGGCACCAGCGTCACGATCAGGCCTGGGTGTGCCTGCTCCAGACGAGCCTTGACGTATTCGGCCTGCCATAAGGCCAGGGCGCTTTTACGGGTAGCGATGCGGATTTCGCGAGAGGACATGGATCAATCCGTACTGAAAAGATACGGCAGATAATAACAGCTCGGGCAATGGCGCTTTGATTTGAATCAGGAACTGCGCGGCCTCCCTGGCCCCACTCGCCTGGCGATGAAGTGAAATATGCGCCGCAGGCCGCGAACTAAAGCTGTTGCATCATCTTGCGCACGCCCGCCACATGGCGGCGGCTGACGATCAGCGCGTCGCCATTCAAGCCCTTGAGGAACAGCTGGAAATGCCCCAGCGGTGTGCGCTGCAAGCGCTCGATGCGGTCGCGGGCCACCAACGCGTTGCGGTGAATGCGCACGAAGCGATCGCCAAACTCGTCTTCCAGCGCCTTGAGCGGTTCGTCCAGCAAAACTTCGCCGCCCTCGTGGCGCAAGGTCACGTATTTGTGGTCGGCAATGAAATAGATCACCTGGTCCAGGGGAATCAGCTCGATGCCTTTGCGGGTGCGGGCACTGATGTGGCTGCGTGGGCCGCTGCCCGTCTCGGCGGCGGGGCGGGTCAGGGCGGCCAGTTGCACGCGATTGGGCCGCTCAGCCTTCCTCAACGCCTCGAGCAGTAATTCGGCGCGTACGGGCTTGACCAGATACCCCACCGGGCTGCCCTGCAGCACGTCCAGGGCGAATTCGTCATAGGCCGAGCAGAACACCACCGCGGGGGGCGCTTCGCGCTCGCACAACCGGGCGGCGACCTGCAAGCCATCGAGGCCGGGCATGCGGATGTCGAGCAACACCACGTCCGGCCTGAGGCTGTCGATCAGTGCCAACGCCTCTTCGCCATTGGTGGCGCTGGGTTCCAGGACTGTATATCCCTCAAGCTCACTGACCATACGGCTCAGGCGCTCGCGGGCTAGGGGTTCGTCATCAACGATCAGGACATTCATATTGCGCTGGATTCCTGCGTGAGTCTCGCACAAGGATAGCGTAGACAGGTGAAGTGACGTCCGTCACGGCAACCCACGCTAAGACTAGCGCGAGAGCCAAAAAGTGCCGCGAGACAGGCACCAATATTTAACGGTGTCTGAGCAGCACCGCCCCAGGACCGGCCTGGCGCGGTGTCGTCGTAGGGATTGCCGATAAACAATATGAACACCCCCTCTTCTTATAGTCAGCGTCTACTCCGGGCGCACTGCCCACTACTTACGGGCAGGCAAGTCGATCAGAGCGCTTTCGGGCGACGGTGGCAAGAGCCGTTAGTTACCGGATAACACATGCCGTATTACACCGATCTATTAGTGCAACTGTAGACGTTCGCCAAGACGATATGGCTCATTTGAAAAATATCCTTTGATCCAAGCCTTAATATCACCACAAACATCCAGCGCCAGTAGGCCCAGTCTCTGCCCGCCGTCATTAGGCCGCAAGGCGACAAACACCTGGCGGGGCAAATAAATGAACCGGGCGACCAGTGTCAACGATAGCCTGGGCAACCCTGTTATTATCCGCGGCAACTTTCACGCCATCTTTCTTCAGCACATCACGAGCGAATTCATGAGCACTGACAAGACCAATCAGTCCTGGGGCGGCCGCTTCAGTGAACCCGTCGACGCCTTTGTTGCGCGTTTCACCGCCTCCGTCACGTTCGACCAGCGCCTGTATCGCCACGACATCATGGGCTCCATCGCCCACGCCACCATGCTGGCCAAGGTCGGCGTGCTCACCGACGCCGAACGCGACACCATCGTCGATGGCCTGAAGACCATCCAGGGCGAAATCGAGGCCGGCCAATTCGACTGGCGTGTGGACCTCGAAGACGTGCATATGAATATCGAGGCGCGTCTGACCGACCGCATCGGCATCACCGGCAAAAAACTGCACACCGGCCGTAGCCGCAACGACCAGGTCGCCACCGATATCCGTCTGTGGCTGCGCGACGAAATCGACCTGATCCTGGGCGAAATCACCCGCCTGCAAAAAGGCCTGCTGGAACAGGCCGAGCGTGAGTCGGGCACCATCATGCCCGGCTTCACCCACCTGCAGACCGCGCAGCCGGTGACCTTCGGCCATCACCTGCTGGCGTGGTTCGAAATGCTCAGCCGCGACTACGAACGCCTGGTGGACTGCCGCAAGCGCGCCAACCGCATGCCCCTGGGCAGCGCCGCGCTGGCCGGCACCACCTACCCGATCGACCGCGAGCTGACCTGCCAGTTGCTGGGTTTCGAGGCCGTCGGCGGTAACTCCCTGGACGGCGTGTCGGACCGTGACTTCGCCATCGAATTCTGCTCCGCCGCCAGCATCGCGATGATGCACCTGTCGCGGTTCTCCGAAGAGCTGGTGCTGTGGACCAGCGCGCAGTTCCAGTTCATCGACCTGCCAGACCGCTTCTGCACCGGCAGCTCGATCATGCCGCAAAAGAAAAACCCCGACGTACCGGAACTGGTGCGCGGCAAGACTGGCCGCGTATTCGGTGCGCTGATGGGCCTGTTGACCCTGATGAAAGGCCAGCCGCTGGCCTACAACAAGGACAACCAGGAAGACAAGGAACCGCTGTTCGACGCGGCCGACACCCTGCGCGATTCGCTGCGCGCCTTCGCCGACATGATCCCGGCGATCAAGCCCAAGCACGCCATCATGCGCGAAGCGGCCCTGCGCGGTTTCTCCACCGCCACGGACCTCGCGGACTACCTGGTGCGCCGTGGCCTGCCGTTCCGCGACTGCCACGAAATCGTCGGCCACGCGGTGAAGTACGGCGTGGACACCGGCAAGGACCTGGCGGAAATGAGCCTGGAAGAACTGCGCCAGTTTAGCGACCAGATCGAGCAGGACGTGTTTGCCGTGCTAACTCTGGAAGGCTCGGTCAACGCGCGCAACCATATCGGCGGCACCGCGCCCGCCCAGGTCAAGGCTGCCGTGGTTCGCGGCCAGGCGCTGCTGGCCAGCCGCTAAGCCCGGTGCTCGCGAGGGCGACCCGAAAATCGCCCTCGCGAGCACAAACCCCGCCTTACCTCTTGCTGTTGACCATCTCCAGAAAGGCCGGCATGCAGGCCTCTTTGTCAGCAGCAATGCGCTGCACATTCGGGTTCTGCTCCAGGCGCTCCAGCAAGGCCTGGGCCGCCGGCAATTCGGCCAGCAGGTCCAACCCGAACAACTTCTTGGCCACCCCACAGGCCAGCGGCACGCTGTAGAGAAAATACAGGTCCGCCACAGTCAAGCCATCCCCCGCCACGTAGGGCGCAAAGCGGCCGTGCCGCGCCAGCGTCGCGATGCCCAGCAGCACATCCTCCCTGGTTTTGTCCTTGATCGCCTGCGGCACCGTCATGCCTAAAAAAGCCTCGGTGTAGCAGGCGCGGGCGGGCAGTTCGATGTACAGCTCGATTTCCCGGGCCAGGGCCAGCACCTGGGCGCGCTGGAACGGCTCGGCGGGCAGCAGCGCGGTGCCTGGGTGGGCGTGTTCGAGGTATTCGAGAATCACGCTGGTTTCGTTGATGAAGCCTTGCTCCACCCCCAGCACCGGGATCTTGCCCCGTGGGCTGATGGCCAGGACCTGGGGTGATTGGCCGGAAAAGAACTGTACTTCCTCGAAGGGCAAGCCCTTCTCCAGCAGCGCCAGCTTGACCATGTTGTAGTAGTTACTGACGCAGAATCCATAAAGCTTGAGCATCGCAGAGCCTCCGGGCCGTACAGGGGTGGGCCGGGGTTGTTTATAGAACCTGGCGGCGGTTGTTGCCAGCAGCATCACGGCCTTGAATGCAGTTAGACTGCCCACTTTTCCTTGAGGAGCCTGCCATGAGCGAGCCAACCGATATCGACAACGACGAAGAAGCGTTCGCCGAAGATACCCTGATCCAGGCCATCGAAAACCAGATCGAAAGCGACAACCCGCCCGCCGCCAAAGCCACGTTCAACAAGCTGACCCTGGTGGGCTACGAACGCGACGAGATCCTCAACCTGATGGCCCACGTGCTGGCCGTTGAGATCGACGCAATCCTGGAAGAAGACCGTGCTTTCGATACCCAATGGTACGAAGCGGCCCTGCGTGCTCTGCCTGAGTTGCCGCCAGAAAAGAACGGATGAATGCAGCACCTGGCCCCCGCGCACGGGCCAGGCTGCCCCAGGTCAACGCAGCCTGCGCACTTGCCACCTACACTGCCTCCTGTCATTCACCAGGCAGCGCCGGTCAGTACTGGACAGCACGGGCAAGTGCGTTCACCTTAGGAGCCGCTGTCATCTATTCCTAGAAAGTCTGGAGTCCTTATGTCGTATACCCCTGAGCTGGTTGCCGAACTGGAAATCCTTGCACTCTTCAACCTGGACAGTTCCCAGGAAGGCCTGAAAATTCATCAGACCGCCGCCCCAACCGCCATCGCCGCCGCAAAACGCCTGTACGAAAAAGAACTGACCACCCAGCCCGATGGCGGTTACCTGACCAGCCTGGGGCGCGACGCCGCCGAGCACGCCCAAGGCCTGCTGACCATCCTGTCACCCGTCGAAGAAGCCGCATAACCCACCACCTGACGCCCACGGAATCGCCCGCCACGGGCGTTCCGCGGGAACACCCACCCGCCGTGCTGTAAATCTGGCGCCAGAAATAAAAATTACGCTTAAAGCTCCCCACCCCCACGCTGTAGACTGGCCCCCGCCCGACACCTTTCACGTCCGCGCCCGGTGAGCCATGCCCCGCACCCATGAAATCCGCCCAGATCTGGACGAGGGAATCGACCGTAAGGTTCTGAGCCAACTGCGCGCGCGCTTTCTCACGCTCAATTCAGGTCGCCTGGCCCGCGCCATGGAAGGGCTGACGCCGCGCCAGCAATTGGTACTCAACCTGCTGCCGCTGTTTTTCCACGTCAACCACCCGCTGTTACCCGGTTACGTGTCCGGCAGCACGCCGGCGGGCCTGTCCAATTTCGAGCCCGACTCGCAAGCCCTGGCCGAAGCCCAACGCCTGACGCGCTCCTTTTCCTATAAACCGCGCCACGGCAACCCGCCGCGGCCCATCCATGGCCTGTTCCTGATGGGCAGCCTGGGCACCCTCGCCCAGGCCGACCAGAGCGACATGGACGTGTGGGTCTGCCACGCCCCGGACTTGAGCGAAAGCGAACTGAACGAGTTGCGCAAAAAATGCCAGCTCCTGGAAGCCTGGGCCGCCAGCCAGGGCGCCGAGGCGCATTTCTTCCTGATCGAGCCCAACCGCTTCGTGCGTGGCGAGCGGGATGCGCCCCTGAGTTCCGACGACTGCGGCACCACTCAGCATTACCTGCTGCTCGACGAGTTCTACCGCACCGCGATCTGGCTCGCTGGGCGCACGCCACTGTGGTGGCTGGTCCCGGTGTACGAAGAAGCGCGCTACGACCAGTACGGCCACACGCTGCTGTCCAAGCGTTTTATCCGCGCCGACGAGACCCTGGACCTGGGGCATTTGGCGCGAATCCCGCCGGGCGAGTTCGTCGGCGCCGGGCTCTGGCAACTCTATAAAGGCATCGAGTCGCCCTACAAGTCGGTGCTCAAGCTGCTGCTGATCGAGGTTTACGCCAGCGAACACCCTAAGGTCGAATGCCTGAGCCTACGCTTCAAGCAGGCCGTGTTCGCCAATCGCCTGGACCTCGATGAACTGGACCCCTACATCGTCGTCTACCGGCGCATCGAGGAATACCTCACCGCCCGCGGCGAACCGCAGCGCCTGGAGCTGGTGCGCCGCAGCCTGTACCTGAAGGTCAACCGTAAGCTCAGCGCCAGCCCCGGCCAGCGCGCCAGCAGTTGGCAACGCGACCTGCTCGAACGCCTGGCCGCGGAATGGGGCTGGGATTCGCGGCAACTGGCAATGCTCGACAGCCGCAGCCAATGGAAGGTGCGCCAGGTCAGTAGCGAGCGCCGGGCGCTGGTCAACGAGCTCAACTACAGCTATCGCTTCCTGACCCAGTTCGCCCGCACCGAGCAGACCGTCAGCCAGGTCAACAAACGCGAACTGAACATCCTCGGGCGCAGGCTCTACGCGGCGTTCGAGCGCAAGGCCGACAAGATCGAGTTCATCAACCCCGGCATCGCCCCGGACCTGGCCGAAGACACCCTCACGCTGGTGCAAGCAGCCCCTCGCAAAGACATGGGGCAACTCCACTGGAGCTTGTTCAACGGCAGCCTCAGCGCCCACGAATGGGAACATTTTGCCCCGATCAAGCGCAGCCGCGGCTTGCTGGAACTGCTGACCTGGTGCCACCGCAACGGCGTGATCGACAGCAGCACCCGCCTCGCCCTACACCCCGGCAGCAGCGACTTGAGCGAGTTCGAGCTGTTCAACCTGCTCGGCAGCCTCCAGCAAACCATTGCCTTGCCACTAATCGGCGTCAGCGAAGAGGCCTTGCTGCACGCCAGCAAGCCCAGCGAAGTGCTGATCCTGGTAAACGTCGGCATCGACCCGCTCAAGCAACACCGCGACCTGAACATCCTGATGACCACCGAGCGCACCGACTCGCTGAGCTACGCCGGGGTGCGGGAAAACCTGGTGCTGACCCTCGACCAAGTCACCCTCAACAGCTGGAACGAAGTGCTGGTCAACCGCTACGACGGCGCCCACGCGCTGCTCGACTGCCTGGGCGACTACCTCAACAACCTGCCCCAAGGCTCGCCGCAACCGCGCCTGCGGGTGCGCTGCTTCTGCCACAACCGCGCCCAGTTCATTGCCCGGCGTGTAGAAGAGTTGTTCGACACCGCGCAAAACCTGCTGCTCAGCCAGCTCAACCACCGCTATTTGATCCAGGTTCAGCAGCACTACCACGTGCTGGAGCTGATCCCCGGCCAGGTCAGCCACGTCGCCCTGCCCAGCCTGGCAGCGCTGCTCGATTACCTGGGGGAAGAACAACCGCGCTACAGCCCGCTGCACCTGGACCCGATGGCCCTGCAAGAGCACGACCTGGCGCTGATCCTGCCCATGGGCCTACCCGATTGCATCCAGGTGTTCTACCGCATCGACGAGGCCCGGGCCGAGCTGTATGTGCTCGACGAACACAACGCCCTGTGGCAACAGCAACTGCCCTATCACGACGAACAGAGCCTGCTGGTGCCGCTGCAACGCTTCCTGAATTCAGTGGTGTTTCGCCGCGAGGCGTTGCTGCCGCTGGACGCCCCCCCGCCCCTGGCCGACCTGGACCTGCACTACTACCAACTCCTGCCCTCGGGCAACGGCCGGGCACGGCGCGTCGAAGCACGACCAGCGCCGCAAACACCGATCAACATGGCGTTTTATGACGTGCAGGCGATCATCGGCAAGGGTGCGCCCGGGCAGGTGCAGGTCACCTTGTTTTGCGATCAACAGGAGTTTGGCGAGTTGGAGTACGGCGACCAGCTGTTCAGCGTGGTCGCCCGGCAGATCATCGGGCAGCGCCGGGAGGTGGAGCGCTACCGCTGCTATATCACTGACCTGGACCTCTCGGGCCTGCTCGGTGACGGGCCAAGCCCGAGCAATCTGTATCTGCGCTACAAGGCCGACCTGGAACGCGCACTCAACGATGCGCTGGACCAGGCCTGAGGCATATCAGAGCTCGAAATCGCCAGCGGCTTCAGGCTGGTACTCAACTTCGATCAATTCCAGCTTCAGGGTCTTGCCACCCGGTGCCGGCCAGTCTATGTGCTGGCCTGCCTGCAAGCCCAGCAGCGCGCTGCCGACCGGGGCCAGGATGGAAATCTTGCCTTCGTCGGCGTTGGCGTCCTTTGGATACACCAGGGTCAAGTGATAGTCCTTACCGCTGCCTTGCTCACGGCAGTGCACACGCGAGTTCATGGTGACGACGCCGGCCGGCACTTCCTCGTGACCAACCACGGTGTCGGCGCGGTCGAGTTCATCCTGCAACGCCGCGACGCCTGGAGTCGATTCGTCCAGGCTGTCAATCAGGCGCTCCAGACGTTGCACGTCGAGGCGGGTGAGAATGATGGAAGGTGCGGTGGTCATGATTCAGGCAGACTCCTTTTTTCTGCACAACAAAAGCAAAACCCCGCCAGGAATAGGCGGGGTTTTCACTGACCTCGGTGGGTTGAGGCGTACCCGGACACTACCACAGCTCAATAAATAAACAAGCCGTGGGCGTCAGCCGCACGGACCGGCGGCGCTGCGGCGGGTTGCCGCCTGGCCGCAGATCGCCCGGCGCCGCGCGTCGTCCGCCGAGCGCCATTCGCGGATGTCTTCGACATGGCGAAAGCAGCCGATGCAGACTTTCTGCTCATCCAGACGGCAAGTGCTGATACAAGGCGACGGCACCGCCGGGCTGACGTTGCTGAACAACGGCTTGGCGGGACGGGCGGGGGCAGGCTGGGTCACGGTTTCACAGCCCTTCGAAATCGAGCTTGGCCCCGGCCTGCGCAAACACGATGCGCTCGAGCATTTCGCCCAATTGCTCTTCGCTCTTGTCGCACATCCAGCGCTCGCTCTCTTCGTCGTAATCGAAGTGGAAACCACCGCAAACCGCCGCGAGCCAGAGCTGGCGCAAGGGTTCCTGGCGGCTGAAGATCAACTGGCTGCCGCCCTCGAACTTGACGGTCAGCACACCGGCCGAACTTTCCAGATCTACATCCAGGCCACTCTCGTCGAAAATATCTTCCAGCGTCTGCTGGGTCGCATCGACCAGATCGTGGAAACGGGCTTCGGTCAAACTCATTGCGGCAACCTCAAAAAGTGTCTACTCACGCTCAAGCGCCGCAAGATACGGGCGCGCCCCGGCGATTGCAAAGGATACCGACCAGGCGCCCGGCAAGCGTATGAATTATCCACAGGCTGCGTGCGATCAATTTCCAGAACCTCGGCAAAGGCCCGCCAGACGGGTGCCCCACTGCATAGGCAAGGCGCCGGGTGGCCGGTATACTCCGGCGCAATTAACGCATTTTCAAGGATTTCGCCATGAAGCGCCTGATCTCTTCCCTTGCTGCGCTTGTCGCGGTTGCCTGCCTTGTTTCTGCCTGCGGCCAGAAAGGCCCGCTGTATCTGCCCGATGACAGCAAGACCCCTGAAGAACAGGCCAAGTCGCAATCGCAGTCACACAAGCACGACACCTACTAAGGGAACGCCATGGACGCTTTTAACTACCGCGACGGGCAACTGTTCGCGGAAGGCGTAGCCCTGTCCGCCATCGCCGACCGCTTTGGCACGCCGACCTACGTGTACTCCCGAGCCCACATCGAGGCCCAATACCTGGCCTACGCCAACGCCCTGAGCGGCATGCCGCACTTGGTGTGCTTCGCGGTCAAGGCCAACTCCAACCTGGGCGTGCTCAATGTCCTGGCGCGCCTGGGCGCCGGTTTCGACATCGTCTCGCGCGGTGAGCTGGAGCGTGTTCTCGCCGCGGGTGGCCAGCCCGACAAGATCGTGTTTTCCGGCGTCGGCAAGACCCGCGAAGACATGCGCCGCGCCCTGGAAGTGGGCGTGCACTGCTTCAACGTCGAATCCACCGATGAGCTCGAACGCCTGCAAGTGGTCGCTGCCGAGCTGGGTGTTCGCGCGCCGATCTCCCTGCGGGTCAACCCGGACGTCGACGCCGGCACCCACCCGTACATTTCCACCGGTCTCAAAGAGAACAAATTCGGCATCGCCATTGCCGACGCCGAAGACGTCTACGTACGTGCCGCGCAATTGCCCAACCTGGACGTGGTCGGGGTCGATTGCCACATCGGTTCGCAACTGACCACCCTGGCACCGTTCATCGACGCCCTCGACCGCCTGCTGGGCCTGGTCGATCGCCTCGGCGACTGCGGCATCTACCTGCGCCACATCGACCTGGGTGGCGGCCTCGGCGTGCGCTATCGCGACGAAGAGCCGCCGCTGGCCGAGTCCTACATCAAAGCCGTGCGCGAACGCCTCGATGGCCGCGACCTGGCCCTGGTGTTCGAGCCCGGCCGCTTCATCGTGGCCAATGCCGGCGTGCTGCTGACGCGGGTCGAGTACCTCAAGCACACCGAGCACAAAGACTTCGCCATCGTTGATGCAGCCATGAACGACCTGATCCGCCCGGCCCTGTACCAGGCCTGGATGGACGTCACCGCCGTGCAACCTCGCGCCACGGCCGCCCGCGCCTACGACATCGTCGGGCCGATCTGCGAGACCGGCGACTTCTTGGCCAAGGAACGTGAACTAGCCCTGGAAGAAGGCGACCTGTTGGCCGTGCATTCGGCCGGTGCCTATGGCTTCGTCATGAGCTCGAACTACAACACACGCGGCCGTTGCGCCGAGGTGCTGGTCGATGGTGACACTGCGTTTGAAGTGCGTCGCCGCGAGACGGTAGCCGAGTTGTTCGCCGGCGAAAGCCTGCTACCGGAGTAAAACCATGCTGCTGCGTTTTACCAAGATGCACGGCCTGGGCAACGACTTCATGGTCCTCGACCTGGTCAGCCAGCACGCGCACATCCTGCCCAAGCACGCCAAGCAATGGGGCGACCGCCACACCGGCGTGGGCTTCGATCAACTGCTACTGGTCGAAGCACCGAGCAACCCCGAGGTGGATTTCCGCTACCGGATCTTCAACTCCGACGGCTCGGAAGTGGAGCAGTGCGGCAACGGCGCGCGCTGCTTCGCCCGTTTCGTGCTGGACAAGCGCCTGACCACCAAGCGCCAGATCCGCGTCGAAACCAAAAGCGGCATCATCGAGCTCGACATCCGCAGCGACGGCCAGATCAGCGTTGATATGGGCCCGCCGCGCCTGGTGCCGGCCGACATCCCGTTCCAGGCCCCGGAGCAAGCCCTGAGCTACCCGCTGGAAGTAGACGGCCAAACGCTGGACATCGCCGCCGTGTCCATGGGCAACCCCCATGCGGTACTGCGGGTCAATGACATTAACAACGCGCCGGTGCATGAACTGGGGCCGAAGATCGAACATCACCCGCGCTTCCCGGCGCGGGTCAATGTCGGCTTCCTCCAGGTTATCGACCGCCAACGCGCGCAACTGCGCGTATGGGAACGCGGCGCCGGGGAAACCCAAGCCTGCGGCACCGGCGCCTGCGCGGCTGCGGTAGCTGCCATCAGCCAGGGGTGGATGGATTCGCCGCTGTTGATCGACCTGCCCGGCGGGCGCCTGTCCATTGCCTGGGCAGGCCCCGGCGAGCCGGTGCTGATGACTGGCCCCGCGGTACGGGTATACGAAGGACAAGTGCGTCTTTGAACGAGCCAAACCCATGACCGACCGACCTCAGGTTCCAGCCCCGCAGCCCGGCCCAACGCCGGGTGACAGCCTCGAAACGGCAGCGATTGCCGCGTATCTGGAAGCCCACCCGGATTTCTTCGTCGAACACGAAGACCTGCTGGCCACCTTGCGCCTGCCCCACCAACGCGGCGACACCGTGTCTCTGGTGGAACGGCAGATGAAGATCCTGCGCGAACGCAACATCGAGATGCGCCATCGCCTCTCGCAGTTGATGGACGTGGCCCGGGACAATGATCGGCTGTTCGAGAAAACCCGGCGCCTGATCCTCGCGCTGATGGACGCTGCCAGCCTGGAAGAGGTGGTCATCAGCGTCGAAGACAGCCTGCGCCAGGATTTCCAGGTGCCCTTCGTCAGCCTGATCCTGTTCAGCGACAACTCCTTGCCGGTGGGCCGCTGGGTGCCAACCGCCGACGCCCAGGCAGCCATCGGCGGCCTGTTGGCCGAAGGCAAGACCGTCAGCGGCAGCCTGCGCGAGCATGAGCTGGACTTCCTGTTCGGCGAAGAGCAGCGCAAGCAGATCGGCTCCACTGCCGTGGTCGCCCTCAGCCACTTGGGCCTGCACGGCGTGCTGGCCATCGCCAGCCGCGATCCGCAGCACTATAAAAGCTCGGTGGGCACCTTGTTCCTCAGCTACATCGCCGAAGTCCTGGGCCGCGTCGTGCCCCGTCTGAACAACGCCTTGCGCTCGGTACGCTAAACATGGAACGACAACTGGACGCCTACTGCGCGCACCTGCGCAGTGAGCGCCAGGTGTCACCCCACACGCTTGAGGCCTACCGGCGCGATCTCGATAAAGTCCTGGCCCACTGCCAAAAGCAAGGCATCGGCAGTTGGGCGGCACTGGACATCCAGCGCCTGCGGGGCGTGATCGCCCGCCTGCATGCCCAGGGCCAGTCTTCGCGCAGCCTGGCGCGCCTGCTGTCAGCGGTGCGCGGGCTCTATCGCTACCTCAACCGCGAAGGCCTGTGTGACCACGACCCCGCCACGGGCCTGACGCCGCCCAAGGGCGAACGACGTCTGCCCAAGACACTCGACACCGACCGCACCCTGCAACTGCTCGAAGGGGCGGTGGAGGATGACTTCCTGGCCCATCGCGACCAGGCCATCCTGGAGCTGTTCTACAGCTCGGGCCTGCGCCTGAGTGAACTGACCGGGCTCAACCTGGCCCAGCTCGACCTCGCCGATGGCCTGGTGCAAGTGCTTGGCAAGGGCAGTAAAACCCGCGTGCTGCCGGTAGGGCGCAAGGCCCGGGAAGCCTTACAACTGTGGCTGGCGCTGCGGGCCCTGAGCAACCCGGTGGACGATGCCGTGTTCGTCAGCCAGAAGGGCCGTCGCCTGGGACCACGAGCCATTCAGTTGCGGGTCAAGGCCGCGGGCGAGCGGGAGCTGGGGCAGAACCTGCACCCGCACATGCTGCGCCACTCCTTCGCCAGCCACTTGCTGGAGTCGTCCCAAGACCTGCGTGCGGTGCAGGAGCTGCTCGGCCACTCGGACATCAAGACCACGCAGATCTACACCCACCTGGACTTCCAACACCTGTCAGCGGTCTACGACAGCGCCCACCCCCGAGCCAAACGCAACAAGAGTGAAGAGCCATGACCATTCAACTCATCACGTTCGACCTGGACGACACCCTCTGGGAAACCGCACCCGTGATCGTCAACGCCGAGGCGGTACTGCGTCAGTGGCTGAGCGAGCATGCGCCGCACTTGGGCGGCGTGCCGGTGGAGCATCTGTGGGCAATTCGCGAGCGCGTGCTGAACGCCGAGCCCGGGCTCAAACACCGCATCAGCGCACTGCGCCGCAAGGTGCTGTTCCACGCGTTGCATGAGGTGGGCTACGCCGAAGCTCAGGCGGCGCAACTGGCCGAGGCGGCGTTCGAGGTGTTCCTCCACGCGCGCCATCAGTTGCAGGTGTTCCCCGAGGTGCAACCGACCCTGGAGCGGCTGGCCAACCACTTCGCCCTGGGTGTGGTCACTAACGGCAACGCCGACGTGCGACGCCTGGGCCTGGCGGACTACTTCAAGTTCGCCCTGTGCGCCGAGGACATCGGCATCGCCAAGCCCGACGTGCGCTTGTTTCACGAAGCCCTGGAGCGTGGCGAAACCCGCGCCGAACACGCCGTGCACATCGGCGATCACCCGGGTGACGACATCGCCGGGGCGCAGCAGGCTGGGTTGCGGGCCATTTGGTACAACCCAGCGGGCAAAGCCTGGGAGGCCGAGCAACTGCCCGATGCCCAAGTGCGCAGCCTGACCGAATTGCCGGCCCTGCTGGCTCGCTGGAACGCCGTGCGCTAAAACCGCCCGCCCCGACGAGCGCCCATGAAAAAGCCCGCAGCGACGGCGGGCTTTTTCAGCAAGTACGCAGCAAACGCTTAGATAGGTCGGCTGCCGTACTTGTTATCAGGCTTCTTGGGTGGGTCTGCCACCACATTGGCCTCGACTTCCTGCACCTTGCCGCCTTTGGCAAGGAACTCCTCCATGGCGCGTGCCAGAGCATCACGCTCTTTGTTCTTGGCTTCGACGCTGGGCAGCTCATCGACGGAAACGGCCGCCTTGGACTTGCCTTTTGCGGTCGGGACCGGAGCATCACCGCCATCGTCCTCGGCAACGTCTTCAGCCGCCGCTTCCAGGCCTTCTTCGGCCTCGTCTTCGTCACCTACTTCGAGGTCGTCGTTTTCCAGATCATCGTCGCTCATGTTCTACCTCATGACTTGCGAAAAGCAGATTAGTTATAGCCCAGCCTGGCCATCTGTCGAAGGCGGCCGGAAAAAAATCAAGACCCACTGGTAGCCAGGGGTTGCACCTCGTCACCGTGCTTCACGACGAAGGCTTTGCACGCACCACCGTGGCGATGCCGCTCAAGAGAAACACCGTACCAGCCGCCCAGCGCCTGTCGGTCAACCTGCTCTGGCACCACGACCGACCGCCTAGACGTTACCGCTCGCCACCGTTACACACAGGTTCGGCGCGCATTCTAGCGCGCCCACGAAAAAAACAAAGCGCCTAATCTTCCTGCAAAGCTGTAAGCCTTCGGCCGTCTGAAAGCATGCGGTCTGAAGGATATTCGGCCCACCTGGCAATCGACAAACCCCAGACAAAAAAATGCCCGGGCAAGCCGGGCATTTTTTACGCCTTACACAGGCTGCCTATAAGTTGTAGCCACGCTCGTTGTGTTGCGCCAGATCGAGGCCGACAGCCTCTTCCTCTTCGCTCACCCGCAGGCCCATCACCGCATCCAGCACCTTGAGGATCACGTAGGTGACAATACCGGTGTAGACCACGGTAAAGCCCACGCCCTTGCACTGGATCCAGACTTGCGCCGCGATATCAGTCACCGTACCAAAGCCGCCCAGGGCCGGAGCAGCGAATACGCCCGTGAGGATCGCACCGACGATACCGCCGATGCCGTGCACGCCAAAGGCGTCCAGAGAGTCGTCGTAGCCCAGCTTACGCTTGAGACTGGTGGCGCAGAAGAAGCAGATCACACCGGCCACCAGGCCGATCACCAGGGCGCCCATCGGGCCTACGGTGCCCGCGGCCGGAGTGATGGCCACCAGGCCCGCCACCACACCGGAGGCAATGCCCAGGGCGCTTGGCTTACCGTGGGTGATCCACTCGGCGAACATCCAGCCCAGCGCAGCGGCGGCGGTAGCGATTTGCGTCACCAGCATCGCCATGCCAGCCGTGCCGTTGGCGGCGGCGGCGGAGCCGGCATTGAAGCCGAACCAACCGACCCAGAGCATCGCCGCGCCCATCAGGGTGTAGCCCAGGTTGTGCGGGGCCATGGGTGTGGTCGGGAAGCCTTTGCGCTTGCCCAGTACGATGCACGCCACCAACCCTGCCACACCGGCGTTGATATGCACCACGGTGCCGCCGGCGAAGTCCAGCACGCCCCAGTCCCACATCAAGCCGCCGTTGCCGGACCAGACCATGTGCGCAATCGGCGCGTAGACCAGGGTGAACCAGATGGCCATGAAGATCAGCATCGCAGAGAACTTCATGCGCTCGGCGAAGGCACCGACAATCAGCGCCGGGGTGATGATGGCGAACGTCATTTGGAAGGTGATGAACACCGCTTCCGGGAACAAGGCCGCCGGCCCAGTGATACTGGCTGGCGTAACGCCCGCCAGGAACGCCTTGCCCAGGCCGCCGAAGAAGGAGTTGAAGTTGACGACGCCCGCTTCCATGCCGGTGGTGTCGAAGGCAATGCTGTAGCCGTAGACAACCCACAGGATGCTAATCAGGCCGGTAATGGCGAAGCACTGCATCAGTACAGACAGGATGTTTTTCGAGCGGACCATACCGCCGTAGAACAGCGCCAGGCCGGGAATGGTCATGAACAGCACCAGGGCTGTGGAGGTCAGCATCCAGGCGGTATCGCCGGAGTTGAGGACTGGAGCCGCCACTTCGTCTGCCGCCATAGCCAGGCTGGGCATTACGAGGGACAACAGGGCTCCAAGCCCTGCGAATGTGCGCAGAGTCATAGTGTTTCTCCTGGGGCGTTGGGTTTGGCGGCTTAGATTGCGTCGGTATCGGTTTCGCCGGTACGGATGCGAATAGCCTGTTCCAGATTGACCACGAAGATCTTGCCGTCACCGATCTTGCCGGTGTTGGCTGCCTTGGTTATCGCCTCGATAACCCGATCAAGATCCTTGTCGTCAATGGCGACATCAATCTTCACCTTAGGCAGGAAATCGACCACGTATTCCGCGCCGCGATACAGCTCGGTGTGGCCTTTCTGCCGACCGAAGCCTTTGACCTCAGTAACGGTAATGCCCTGCACGCCGATCTCGGACAGCGACTCGCGTACGTCGTCCAACTTGAACGGCTTGATGATGGCAGTGACTAGCTTCATGAAAACTCTCTCCCGAATTGGTGGACTTGCCCCAGGAAAACAAACCCGGCTCAAGTCTAAGCGCAGTGCCTGGCTTTGTAACGCATCGTCGGCCCGACTCAGCCATCCCGGCGCACTGCGTTCGTCACAGCGACTGCATCAGTGCATGGGTCATCAGGCACTAAGCAGAAACCTTGCCATCTCTAGAAAAACCCACCATATCAATCGCTTGCCAACGGCCATTGGCCTTTTGCCGCCATCGCCCGCCGGCTTACGCACAAAAACGGTGCAGCCGTGGCGCAACCGATGCGCGATAACCGTGCGGCCGCCCCTGCCCTGGCGGGCAGACACCCCGTGATACACTGCCGGCCATCTGTTCCCAGGACTTTTCCCATGCTCGCGCCCAAAGACCTCCTCGACGCCCTGAGCGGCCACGCTTCCCGTTTGTTCAGCGGCGACACCGCGCTACCGCGCAATGAAATCGAAAGCCAGTTCAAGGCCCTGCTGCAAAGCGGCTTCAGCAAACTGGACCTGGTCAGCCGGGAAGAATTCGACAGCCAAATGGTCGTCCTGGCCCGCACCCGCGCACGCCTGGAAAGCCTTGAGGCGAAAGTCGCGGAGTTGGAAGCCAAGCTCAACCCGCCCCCGCAGTAACCTCGCCACCACGCCCGTCGCCACCGATGGGCGTGGCCGCCCGATACGTCTTGCAACCCTGTCACCCCCGCCTCGCCTTCACACCTCGACTACCCTTCCCGGACCCGCAGGATGCGGTTCTCTGTGCCCATCAAGGAAGGTTCCATGTCGCTGGCCATCGTCCACAGCCGCGCCCAGGTGGGCGTTGAAGCCCCCGCCGTCACCGTCGAAGTACACCTCGCCAACGGCCTGCCCGCGCTCACCCTGGTGGGCCTGCCGGAAGCCGCCGTGAAGGAAAGCAAGGACCGGGTGCGCAGCGCCATCATCAACTCGGGTTTTCAGTTTCCGGCACGGCGCATCACCTTGAACCTCGCCCCTGCGGACCTGCCCAAGGACGGCGGGCGCTTCGACCTGGCCATCGCCCTGGGCCTGCTCGCTGCCAGCGTGCAGGTGCCCATGCTGGCCATCGAAGAAGTCGAGTTCCTCGGTGAACTGGCCTTGTCCGGTGCCTTGCGCCCCGTGCGCGGTGTACTCCCGGCAGCGTTGGCGGCGCGCCAGGCCGGGCGCGTGCTGGTGGTGCCCCGGGCCAATGCCGAAGAGGCCTGCCTGGCCTCGGGCTTGAAGGTGATCGCGGTAGAACACCTGCTCGAAGTGGTCGCCCACTTCAACGGCCACACGCCCCTGGAGCCGTTCACGTCCAACGGCCTGCTGCTGGCCAACAAACCCTACCCCGACTTGAGCGAAGTGCAGGGCCAAGTGGCCGCCAAGCGGGCCCTGCTGATCGCCGCGGCCGGGGCCCACAACCTACTTTTAAGTGGCCCGCCAGGCACCGGCAAAACCCTATTGGCCAGCCGTTTACCCGGCCTGCTGCCGCCATTGAGCGAGGCCGAAGCCCTGGAAGTCGCAGCCATTCAATCGGTGGCCAGCCTGATGCCGCTGCGCCACTGGCCGCAGCGGCCATTCCGCCAGCCCCACCACTCGGCCTCCGGCCCGGCGCTGGTGGGCGGCAGTTCCAAACCCCAGCCCGGGGAAATCACCCTAGCCCACCACGGCGTGTTGTTTCTCGACGAGTTGAAGCTTAGGGCTACATGTCAACATGTGTACCCCAGAATTTCTGACCTTGAGTCGCGTTTCCTCACGTTTGGACCGCGCATCCCCCGGCCTACTCACGACTGCGTTGTGTAGTGGCTAACAGATAGCAAATCACCCTGCCCTTATGCCATGATCGGAATCGATTTATTGCGTTCGACGGTGCCATTAAAGGCAAACTGAAAACTCTGCCTCGAATGTCTAATTATAAATCGGTAGGAAATACCTATAGGCAGGGAGCGAGTAATGCTGAATCAACATTTTTCTTCTAAAAATTTCATGCGGCTTTTAACTAGGCAGGATATTTTCAGATATGACATGGGCACTGGTACCGACGACTACAGAGCAAAATTAACTACAGTTGAAGAAACTATAGGAAAAGACAGCTACGCCTTTTCAAGTTTTAAAAGAAAGAAGATGACGCATGGCGAAGTCATATCACCGGCATGCATTGTTGACGACTTCGCGTTAAGAAAGCTGAACGACAACATAAAACGTGTGTTCAGCATAAAGACCACGGACAGAAATAGTATATTGCCACAAATTAAAGTCCTTTTGAACGAAGGTGGCGAGTTTTGGTTGCGGAAATATGACATAGCCAAATTTTTTGAATCGATACCAGTAGGAAAAGTTCTTGATCTTGTCAGAAACGACTATCGGTTGTCATACGAATCAAAGAAGATCTTAAATAATCTATTTTGCAATCCAACAATAACAAAATCTGCAGGCCTACCACGCGGAATATCACTTAGCTCAACATTGTCCGAGCTGTATATGCGAGAATTTGACGCATTCTGCAGAAAACTTCCAAACTGCTATTTTTACACTCGATATGTTGATGACATTTTCATGCTTTTTCATGAGGACCCCGGGGATATCACGCCGAAACTTATCCTTCCGGATGGGCTTTTTTTCCAGCCGATAAAAACTCTAGAACTACACCATCAGCATAAAGGCCCGGTGAAGACAAGCGATGGCGGCTCAAGCGTAACGTACCTCGGATACGAATTTGACTTTAAATCTAACAGCAAGGATAAAGCTACAAAACTACAAGTAGGAATTGCCTCAAAAAAGATCAAGAAAATAAAAACGAGAATAATGCTTGCACTGTTTGACTACTGCCAAACTAAAAATTATCTCTTGCTCAAATCCAGACTTACGTTCCTTGCAAGCAACTACAATATCGGCAAAGACTCTGCGCGAGGAAAACTGTATGCAGGCGTCCATTTTAATCATCTGCTCGTAGATAAAGAGCGTTATGGCGATCTTACGGATATTGACAGTTTTTTGCGTAAAGCTATCTGCAGCGCGAAAGGTTCTTTAGGCCGAAAGCTTTCCCCTCTCCTGTCTGCGCCTGAGCGCCGAGAGCTTATGAAGATCTCCCTAATGCAGGGCTTCCAAAAGCAGATAGTAAGGGCATTTGCACCTGATCATCTCTTGGAAATAAAACGGATTTGGGCACATGTATAAACAGCCAAGCAACAAAGTTCGCATTAGAAAGAACGACGAATATAGGGCTATGTTGACGGAAACACTCCCTTATGAAGTCCCGATGCTTTTCTCCAATGAAGGTTTATATCTTGCCGCAAAAGACAAATTACTCTCCAAACTTAAGGAAGAACACGGTTTAGATATCTTCAACAACCAACCAACGATTCCATACAAATACAAAATACGTAAGAACTCATACGAATCGCGCGGCCTAGCTATAATGCACCCTGCTCAACAACTGGAGACGGGGTTATTCTATTCTCGTTATGATCACTTGATTGTCGGGCTATGCCAAAGAAGCCCCTTCTCCCTAAGGGCACCATGCTCGATTGCGAGCTACTATGTAGAGCGAGCGCTTTCTAGCAGCCTGAATTCATAGAATAAGTGCAACGTTTGAAACGATAGGCAGAGAGTCAGCCACCGGTAGAATCCAGGCTCTCACACCGAAGGATTCAAGCGCAGATGACTACGCATTACCGGCAGCTGACTCAG
>NZ_JCBCUY010000035.1:0-60917 GCF_059862705.1 Pseudomonas sp. MF08817 | reverse complement strand
CTCGCAGTGGTTGCCGTTGAAATAGCATCACCATAATGGTGACGCGCTCCTGGGTACTCAGGTGGTTGTATTGGGTAGACATGGCAACACCTTACATCAGGCGTTGCACTTGCTCCTTGAGACCGCCGTGTTGGAATGGCAAGCATTGGGCGGCCTCTGACGTAATAAGTGTGACGCGTTAACGACGAGAAGTTCTTTTTATTGGGCGAGCGCGGGGCTCAAACAGAAGTTGATAAAGGGACGGTTTTCTCCCGATGGCAAAGGCCGCATGGTTGTTTAATAAGCCTTTGCCAGAGTGGCGTGCACCCGAGGCGAACTAGCCTGAGTGCTGGCCAACTAAAAATTAATGCAAGAAGTAAGTGTTTCGCAAGTATTTTTTACTGTTTGTAAGTTGCGCATTTTTAATGTGCGATAAGTTGCATTAAAACTTATTGGCTAAGTTTTATTGGGGCGAAGTTGTTCGTTTCGGCTTGAATAAGCCGAAATTGGAATAACAGCGTGAGTGCCTCACGACTGACAACTTCTTGAGTAAGTAAACGCAGCTTGAGGGCATTCTTTAGCGGCGCGAGCGTGCACAGCCCGATCGCAACCTTTGTTTGGCAGACTCCTTCTTGTTGGCTCGTTCCAAGGCGCCTTGGCGCGCAGGAAGACGCGGCGGCGCCGGCGTTTTGCTGGCCCGTACAAGAGTGAGTGCAAATGGGTGGCGCCGCTATTGCTGGCGGCGGGGTTGTTTCGGGTTTTGTCCGTAGGAAATCGCGACTGTTACCAAGCATGTGCCCGGCACAGAGGTTTAGCGGGCTAACGCTGTGCCCGCAGGAGGGAGGTGTGGTTTTTTGTAAATGGATTATTCCCCGACGCGACTTGCCAGAAAGCGGGTGATGACTTCAACGGCGCGCCCAAGGTGTTTTTCCAGGGCTTTTAGGCAAGCCTCGATATCGCCCTCGCGAGCAGTGCGCAGCAATTGTCGATGGTCATCCTGGCTGATTTTGCCCAGGCCCATGGCTTGCAGGTTAAAGCGCAGAAAGCGTTCCTCCTCGATCAGCCCGTTCTCCACCAGGGTCAGCAGCCGTCGGTTACCAGCCTTGTTGTAGAGGGCCATGTGGAACAAGCGATTGAGGTGGCCGATCTGGGCGTAATCGGCTTCGCTTTCCATCGCTTCGATGCAGCGGGCGGCCTCGGCGAAGTTGTCCTCATCGAGATGGGGAATGGCCAGGCGCAGCGCTTCGGATTCCAGCAGTAGGCGCAGGGCGTAGGTTTCGGCCGCGTCGCCTTCGACCAGCGCCGCCACCACCGCGCCTTTGTGGGCGACCACATGCAGCAGCGACTGCGCCTCGAGCTGGCGCAGGGCCTCGCGCACCGGCATGCGGCTGACCCCGAACAGGTCGGCCAGGTCTTGTTGGCGCAGGGCCGTGCCGCAGGGCAGGCGCCCGTCGAGGATGGCGGCGCGCAGGGTTTGTTCAATCACGGAGCGAGCAAGGTGGGCCGGTATGGGCCCGTCGATGGTGATGCTGCTCAAGGGGTTCGGCTTCTGTGTCACGACAACGCTACCCTCTGAAAATAACCAGGCTTGATTGGATCCAATTAACACTAGTGACCACCCAAGGTCTTGTCAAACCTTCGGTTTTGCGCGCCGAGGTGGCCAGACGGGGTGGTGGGCGATTCTATTCCGACAGCTCGCCGAATGCAGTGATTGCACGGTGCCATTGTCTTTTACTTATCGAAGCTGCACCATCGATTGGTTTTCCACGGACCACCCGGACTTCATCGCATTGGCGATACGTTTAGCTTTGCCTCGAACCTTGCGCTGGATGGTTTCAGCGGTGCTCCTGGCCAGCCTGATGCTGGGCGGCCTGCATGCCGATTGGGATTTTTCCCTGATAAGCCGCCGGGCCGAGGCGCTGTACGGGCCCCTGGGCCAGGGCCAGCAGCGTATCGATGCCTGGCAGCACCTGTTGGCTACGCAAAAGCAGACCAGCGAGCAAGAGCAGCTCAAGGTGGTCAACCTGTTCTTCAACAAACAGATGCGCTACATGGAAGACGTCGACCTGTGGGGCCAGGTCGATTATTGGGAAACCCCCATCGAAGGCCTCTGGAAAGGCGCCGGCGACTGCGAGGATTACGCCATCGCCAAATACTTCAGCCTGCGCCGCCTCGGGGTCTCCAGCGACAAATTGCGCATTACGTACGTCAAGGCTTTGCGCCAGAATCGCGCCCACATGGTGCTGACCTACTATTCAACCCCCGAGGCCATGCCGCTGGTTCTCGACAGCCTGATCGACGCGATCCAACCGGCCAGCCAACGAACCGACCTGTTGCCGGTCTACTCTTTCAACGCCGAGGGGCTGTGGCTGCCGGGCGCCAAGGGCAACAAGAAAGTCGGCGACACCAAACGTCTGTCGCGCTGGCAGGACGTGTTGAAAAAAATGAAGGCCGAAGGTTTTCCGGTCGAGACGACTAATTAGGAGCACGCGCTCAGATGTCCCTGTTCAAACAACTGTTGATCGCAATCTGTCTGTTCCTGGTGGTCGCCTTCAGCGGCAGCTTCATGGTCAGCCTGGAAAGCTCGCGCACCCAGTACGTCAACCAGTTGCGCTCCCATGCCCAGGACGCGGCCACGGCGCTGGCGCTGTCGTTGACGCCCAATATCGACGACCCGGCGATGGTCGAGCTGATGGTCAGTTCGATTTTCGACAGCGGCTATTACGCCAGCATCCGCGTGGTGGACCTGGCGACTGACCAAGTCCTGGTCGAGCGCAGCGGCAGCCCTGAGGTCAGTGTGCCGGCGTGGTTCGTTAACCTGATCGGCCTGGAGCCGGCCGGCGGCGATGCCATCGTCAGCCGTGGCTGGGAGCAGGCCGCGCGAGTCGAGGTGGTCAGCCACCCGATGTTTGCCCTGGCCAAACTCTGGCAGAGCGCCCTGGGCAGCCTGGGTTGGTTGCTGATCTGCGGCGCGGTGAGCGCAGTGCTGGGCGCGCTGCTGTTGCGCCGCCAGTTGAAGCCGCTCGATTACATGGTGCAGCAGTCCCACGCCATCGCCCGGCGTGAATTCCTCAGCTTGCCCGAACTACCGCGCACTCCGGAACTGCGCCGGGTGGTGCAGGCGATGAATCAGATGGTCGAGAAGCTCAAGGCCCTGTTCCAGGAGCAGGCCGAACGCAGCGAAAAACTGCGGGTGGAATCCTATCAGGACAACCTGACGGGGCTGGCTAACCGCCGCTATTTTGAAATGCAGCTCAACGCGCGGGTCAGCAACCCGGAGCAGGCCAGTTCCGGTTACCTGATGCTGCTGCGGGTCAAGGACCTGGCGGGCCTGAACCAGCGCCTGGGCGGGCAGCGCACCGACCAGTTGCTGCAAGCCGTGGGCGAGCAACTGCAACGCGAGTGCGCCAAGTACCCGGAAACCCAGAACCTGATTACCCGCATCCGGGGTGGCGAATTCGCCGTGCTGGCGCCGGGCCTGGTGCGCGAAGAAGCGCTGCAACTGGCCCAGAGCCTGGAAGGCACCCTGGCGAGCTTGCAGGCGACCGGCGCCTCGGACGTATCGCCGGTGGCCTACATCGGCCTGGCGCCGTTCTCCCATGGCGATTCGCCACAGACCCTGCTCAGCCTCGCCGACCAGGCATTGGCCCAGGCCGAGACCCAGGGCGAGGCCAGTTGGACCTGCCTGGACCATGGCGCGGCGGCCAGCGTGGGCGACGACCACCACGCTTGGCATACCCTGCTCGACCGCGCACTGGACCAACAGCGTCTGGAGCTATTTTTCCAACCGGTAGTCGCCAGCCAAGACACCCAATTGGTCCTGCACTACAAAGTGCTGTCGCGCCTGCGTGACGAACAGGGCCAGACCATCGCCGCCGGGCGCTTCCTGCCGTGGTTGGAGCGCTTCGGCTGGACCGCGCGCCTGGATCGCCTGATGCTCAAACTGGTATTGGAGCAAATGGCCGGGCACGACCAATCTCTGGCGCTGAACCTGTCATCCGCGACCCTGGCCGACCCTCAGGCACTGAACAAGATTTTCGATCTGCTGCGCCAACACGCCAACCTGGGGCCGCGGCTGACCCTGGAAATCGGCGAAGAGCAATTGCCCGAACAAGCGGTGCTGGAACAACTGACCCGGCGCCTGCGTGAGCTGGGCTTCTCCCTCAGCCTGCAACGCTTCGGCGGGCGCTTCAGCATGATCGGCAACCTGGCGCGCCTGGGCCTGGCCTACCTGAAAATCGACGGCAGCTACATCCGTGCCATCGACCAGGAAGGAGACAAACGCCTGTTTATCGAAGCCATCCAACGCGCCGCCCACAGCATCGACCTGCCGCTGATTGCCGAGCGGGTCGAGACTGAGGGCGAGTTGCAAGTGATCCGCGAAATGGGCCTTTACGGCGTGCAGGGCCAGTTGTTCGGCGAACCTGCACCCTGGGGCCCGAAAGCCGATTAAGGGGCTTCGGCCTTGATTTCGCGGTAGCGCTGCTCCAGCTCCTGGCGGATCTGGCGGCGCTGGCGGGCCTGGGTGAAGCGGCGCTGGTCTTCGCTGTTGTGTGGTTGCAGTTGGGGAACCGGGGCGGGTTTGCGGTCCTCGTCCACCGCCACCATGGTGAAAAAGCAACTGTTGGTGTGCCGCACCGAGCGCTCGCGGATGTTTTCCGTCACCACCTTGATGCCCACCTCCATCGAGGTATTGCCGGTGTAGTTGACCGACGCGAGGAATGTCACCAGTTCACCCACGTGGATCGGCTCGCGGAAAATCACCTGGTCCACCGACAGGGTCACCACATAGCGCCCGGCATAACGGCTGGCGCAGGCGTAGGCCACTTCATCGAGGTATTTGAGCAGGGTCCCGCCGTGGACATTGCCAGAGAAGTTGGCCATGTCGGGGGTCATCAAGACAGTCATCGACAGCTGGGCGTTTCCGGGTTCCATAGCTCACTCACGGGTTAAGGCTGCAATAGCGAGGGCGCCTCTGCGGGCACCTGGGTTGTTTTTCAAACCAGCGTTATCGGGACGCCGCGCGGCGGGCGGCCGTCACGCCCGAAGTGATCTGTTTCCATATATTGCGCCGGCTTTCTGCTAGAAGTCGCGGTGTTACCCTTCAAAAGCCCGGCCCAAGGGCATTTCCTACCTTAAATAAAGATTTTTGTTCGGCGTGCTCAGACGTTTCTTCCGTTCTGGGGCTTGAGCAGCAAGATCAGTCCAACTCAAGGAGCCTCTCGCCATGCATGCCATCAGCTTTATCCAGGATTTGGCCGTGATAATGCTGGTCGCAGGTGTGGTGACCATCCTCTTTCACCGGCTCAAGCAACCGGTGGTGCTGGGTTACATAGTCGCCGGTTTCATCATCGGCCCGCACACCCCGCCGTTCGGCTTGATCCACGACGAAGACACCATCAAGACCCTGGCCGAGCTGGGGGTGATCTTCCTGATGTTCTGCCTGGGGTTGGAATTCAGCCTGCGCAAGTTGTTCAAGGTTGGCGCGACAGCCTTCATCGCAGCGTTCCTGGAAATCGTGCTGATGATCTGGATCGGCTACGAAATCGGCCGCTGGTTCGACTGGAACACCATGGATTCACTCTTCCTCGGCGCGATCTTGGCCATTTCCTCGACCACCATCATCGTCAAGGCCCTCAACGACCTGAAAATGAAGGACCAGCGCTTTGCGCAGTTGATCTTTGGCGTCTTGATTGTCGAAGACATCCTGGGCATCGGCATCATTGCCTTGCTGTCGAGCATCGCGGTCAGCGGCACCGTCAGTTCGGGCGAGGTGTTCTCCACGGTGGGCAAGCTGTCGTTGTTCATGATCGTTGCGCTGGTGATCGGCATCTTGCTGGTGCCACGGTTGCTGGCGTACGTGGCGAAGTTTGAAAGCAATGAAATGCTGCTGATTACCGTGCTGGGCCTGTGTTTTGGTTTTTGCCTGCTGGTGGTCAAACTCGAATACAGCATGGTGCTGGGGGCGTTCCTGATTGGCGCGATCATGGCTGAATCCCGGCAGTTGCTGAAAATTGAGCGGCTGATCGAGCCGGTTCGCGACATGTTCAGTGCCATCTTCTTCGTGGCCATTGGCTTGATGATCGACCCGCAGATTCTCTTGCAGTACGCCTGGCCGATTGCCGTGATTACCGTGGCGGTGGTGTTGGGCAAGATGTTGTCCTGCGGCTTGGGTGCCTTTATCGCTGGCAATGACGGGCGCACCTCACTGCGGGTTGGGATGGGGCTTTCACAGATTGGCGAATTTTCATTCATCATCGCGGCGCTGGGCATGACGCTCCAGGTCACCAGTGATTTCCTCTACCCGGTCGCGGTGGCTGTATCCGCGATCACCACGCTGCTGACGCCGTACCTGATTCGCGGTGCGGACCCCTTGTCGATGAAGCTTGCGGCAGTGATGCCCAAGCGGCTGGCGCGGGTGCTGGGCATGTATGGCGAATGGTTGCGCAGCATCCAGCCCCAGGGCGAAGGCGCATTGCTGGCGAAGATGATCCGCAAGATCCTGCTGCAAGTGGGGGTCAACCTGGCGCTGGTGATGGCGATCTTTTTTTCCGGTGGCTTCTTCGCCCAGCGCATTGGGGACTATTTGCAGGGGTGGGTGGCGGAGCCGAGTTGGCAGAAGGCTTTGATCTGGGGCGGCGCGTTGCTGTTGTCGCTGCCGTTTTTGATTGCGGCTTATCGCAAGCTCAAGGCGCTGTCGATGCTGCTGGCGGAGATGGGCGTCAAGGCGGATATGGCCGGGCGCCATACGCAGCGGGTGCGGCGGGTGATTGCCGAGGTGATACCGATCTTGTCGTTACTGGTGATTTTCTTGCTGTTGTCGGCCTTGTCGTCGAGCATCTTGCCGACCAATGAGCTGTTGATCCTGATAGCCGTCGTTGCGGCGGCTGTAGCGGCGGTGTTGTGGCGCTGGTTTATCCGTGTGCATACGCGCATGCAGGTGGCGTTGCTGGAAACCCTGGATAACCACAAGGACCCCGCCGAACATTGATACCCGCCCCAGGGCTGTGCTGGATGCGGGTTCAAACGGCGTGGCTCAGCAGCTCTCCAGCCAGACGTCCCGCGCCCAGTGCCATACCGATTCCCAGGACTCTTCGGTGACCAGCTCTTCCTTGCCGGACCACAGCACCACGGTGCCGTCTTCTTCGACGCAGTAATAATTCTCGCCGTCCTGGCAAATCGGGATCAGCTCCCGTGGCACGCCAGTATCCCAGGCGTTGGCCGCTACTTCAGGCAGGTAGGTGTGGGATTGTGGGTCGGTGACCGTGACCGGTTCCAGTCTGCCGTAGACCACGTCGCTGACGGTCAGCAGGAACTCCTTGAAAACAAAGGGGATATTGATGAACAGCTGTTCTTCGACTTCCACCAGTTGATCTTCGTCGGGCAGCTCCAGCGGTACCGGAACGGGTTCGTTGGCTTCACGCAGTTGTTCGATGACTTCTTCCACGGCCGGAATCCTCTTGCTCGATGGCGCGGTTTATATGGGGCGGTTTATACAGTAGCTCGCTATAAGTGCAACCGCGAAATAGAAAACCCCGGCCAAGACCGGGGTTTCTGTGACTACATGCTTAGCGAGTTGCGCTATCAGCCGTTCTGGCGGATACCGGCTACCAGCCAAGGCTGGTTGTCGCCTTGCGGGCGTTCCATGTTCCAGCTTTCGCTGAACACTTCGCCCTGGTCGAAGCGCGAAGTCTTCGACACGCCGCTGAAGGTCAGGGTGGCGATGGTCTTGTCGGCGCGATCATCCACGCCGTCCAACTGGACGGTGAGGTTGTCGATGTAGGTGGACTGGAAGCCGTCACCCAGCTCGGCGCGTTCGCGCTTGAGGAACTCGAGCAGTTGCGGGGTCACGAACTCGGCGATCTTGTCCATTTCATTGGCGTCCCAGTGCTGTTGCAGGGACTGGAAGTGGTTGCGTGCCGCTTCGATGAAGCGCTCTTCGTTGAACCAGGCTGGCGCATTGATGACCGGGCGCGCAGCAGCTGGAGCAGCCGAACCGCCGAAGATCGAGCCCATGGACGGCTTGTTTTCAAACACTTCACGCTGCATGGGCGCGCCGGCCGGGGCCAGGTGCTCCTGCTGCTTGCGGCGGCGAGCGGCGATGAAGCGGAAGATCACGAACGCGATGACCGCCATGATAAGGATGTCGAAGATCTGCATGCCCTGGAAGCCGCCGCCCATGAACATGGACGCCAGCAAGCCACCAGCCGCGATGCCGGCCAGAGGGCCGAGCCAGCGTGAAGCACCGCCGGCCTTGGCAGCGGCGCCAGCGGCACCGGCCGCGCCCGCAGTGGCAGCAGCGCCACCCATGCCAGGAGAAGAAGGAGCCATTTGGCTGGTCTGGTGGGACGGTGCAGCGCCGGAGCTTTTGCCGCCACCGAAGCGCTTGGCATTGGCGTCCAGACTCATCGTCAGGCCGATGCACAACGCCATGGCGATGCTAAGAAAACGTTTCATAAAGGGAATTCCCATTTGTGGATGGCACGCGCGCCATGGTGCACATGTGAAGTGTTACTGGCTAGCGGCAGAGTGTTTCGGGCTTTTGCCTGACAGGCTGGGTTCAGGTTCGGTCAGCACAAGAGGTTGTGTAGGTTTAGTCTGTAGGCCATGACCATAAGTTCTGTAAGCCTCACCCCCGTGTGACGTGCGGGAGTGAGCGCGAACTTGTCAGACAGTTTCCAGCTTGGCGTACCCCAGCATCAGCCACTTGCTGCCCTCGCTGAAGTTCACCTGCACCCGGGCCTGGGCGCCAGCGCCTTCGAAGTTGAGGATTACGCCGTCGCCGAACACCGAGTGGCGCACTTGCTGGCCGAGGCTGAACGCGGTTTCGGGGATTTGCGCGCCGCTGAACATGCTGGAGGAGTTCTGCTTTTGGCCGCCGCCAAAGGGACGGCTGACACTGTTGGACAGGCGCACTTCCTGGATCAGCCCCTTGGGCACTTCGCGTACGAAACGCGAAACCTTGTTGTAGGTTTCGCTGCCGTAGAGCCGGCGCGTCTCGGCATAGGTCATCACCAGGTTTTGCATGGCGCGGGTGATGCCGACATACGCCAGGCGTCGCTCCTCTTCGAGGCGGCCGGGTTCTTCCAGGCTCATCTTGTGTGGGAACAGGCCTTCTTCCATGCCCACCAGGAACACGTAGGGGAATTCCAGCCCTTTGGCGCTGTGCAGCGTCATCAGTTGAATGCTGTCTTCGTGCTCGTCGGCCTGGGTGTCGCCGGCCTCCAGCGAGGCGTGGCCGAGGAATGCCGCCAGGGGCGAGAGGTCGGCGTCTTCTTCGGTGTTCTCGAAGTTGCGCGCGGCGCTGACCAGTTCCTCAAGGTTTTCCACCCGGGCTTGGCCTTTTTCGCCTTTTTCCGCTTCGTGGTAGGCGATCAGGCCGGACTGCTCGATGACGGTTTGGGTCATCAGGTGCAGCGGCATGTCGAGGGTTTTGGCAGCGAGGTTCTCGATCAGCTCGACAAACCCGCCCAACGCCCCGGCGGCGCGGCCGGTGAGGCCTTTGTTGGCGACCAGCAGGCGCATGGCTTCCCACATCGACACATCGCTGTGACGCGCGTGTTCGCGGATGGCCTCGACGGTTTTTTCGCCAATGCCCCGGGCGGGTACGTTGATGACCCGCTCCAGGGCGGCATCGTTGCCCCGGCCTTCCAGCAAGCGCAGGTAGGCCATGGCGTTCTTGATTTCGGCGCGCTCGAAGAAGCGCTGGCCCCCGTAGATGCGGTACGGGATGCGCTCGCGCAGCAGGGCTTCTTCAAGCACCCGTGACTGGGCGTTGGAGCGGTACAAAATGGCTATATCGCTGCGTGCCAGGCCGGTTTTCAGGGCGCTTTCGATGGTTTCCACCACGTAGCGCGCTTCATCGTGTTCGTTGAACGCGGCGTACAGGTTGATCGCTTCGCCTTCGCCGCCGTCGGTCCACAGTTCTTTGCCCAGGCGCCCGGTGTTGTTGGCGATCAGGGCGTTGGCCGCTTTGAGGATGCCGGCGGTGGAGCGGTAGTTTTGCTCCAGACGGATGGTTTCAGCGTCCGGGAAGTCTTCGGAGTATTGGTAGATGTTCTCGATTTTCGCGCCGCGCCAGCCGTAGATCGACTGGTCGTCGTCGCCGACCACCATCAGGCTGTCGCCGCCCTTGGCCAGCAGGCGCAACCAGGCGTACTGCACGGCGTTGGTGTCCTGGAATTCGTCGACCAGGATGTGCCGGAAACGCTTTTGGTAGTGGGCCAGCAAACCCGGGTTGTCGCGCCACAGGTCCAGGGCACGCAGCAGCAGCTCGGAGAAGTCGATGACGCCGGCGCGGGCGCAGGCGGCCTCGTAGGCTTCATAGATGCTGCGCATGGTACCCAGGAACAGGTCGCCGCTGGCCTGGATGTGCTTGGGGCGCAGGCCTTCGTCTTTCTGGCCGTTGATGAACCACTGGGCCTGGCGGGCCGGCCAGCGTTGTTCGTCGAGGCCCAGTTCGCGGATCACCCGCTTGACCAGGCGTTGCTGGTCGTCGCTGTCGAGGATCTGGAAGGACTGGCTCAACCCCGCTTCCTGCCAGTGCGCCCGCAGCAGTCGGTGCGCGAGGCCGTGGAAGGTGCCGACCCACATGCCGGCCGGGCTCAGGCCCATCAATTGCTCGATGCGGTGGCGCATCTCGGCGGCGGCCTTGTTGGTGAAGGTCACCGATAAAATCGAGTGGGGCGAGGCGTTTTCTACCTGGATCAACCAGGCGATACGGTGCACCAGCACTCGGGTTTTACCGGAGCCGGCACCGGCCAGGACCAACTGACGACCCACGCGGGCGGCTACGGCCTGGCGTTGGGCATCGTTGAGAGAGTTCAGCAAAAGGGAGAGATCATCGCGCATCGGCGCATTCTAGGGTGCCACGCCACCCCCGGCAAACCGTGCGTTGGGTAAACCGATAAAAAAGAACGGCCGGGGACGACCGGTCAGTCATTGCCTACAGACGACGGCGGGGCTCGCCTGAAGGGTTTTTGGCGGATGGCGGAGGCGTTTTGTTTTCGGATTTTTATGACGTGGAGCAGTTTGGTGCGGGCATTGGCTTGTGTATGCTCGCTCGACGTTTCGGGCTCACCATTATAAGAACACGCCGCCTATGACACTCAGCACTAGCCTGTCGGGCCCTTCTGTTGCGCCCCAGGTTATCCGCCAGCAATACGCCACGCAGATGGCGGTTGAGCGAACCCGTCTGCTCTATCAAGGCTCCCTGCTGCCGACGGTTTTCATGTTGCTCAACGGTTTGGTCTGCGCCGCGTTGCTGTGGAGCCCGCAGCGTTATGGGCTGGTGAGTGTCTGGCTGGTGTGGTTGCTGACGCTGGTGGCGTTGCGGGTGATCCAAGTGGCGGCGTTCGATTCAGCGTTGCCTGCCCGTCAGGCCCAACCGGTGTGGCAGCGCATGTTCCTGCTGGGTTCGGCCGCCAGCGGCCTGACGCTCGGTATCGCCGGTATCGCCGTGGTGCCCACCGACAGTTTCCTTCAGCAAGCCTGGGTGTTCGGCCTGATCGGCGCGGCGACGCTGTCGGCCAGCGTTGCCTACGCGGTGAGCCTGCCGGCGTTCCTGTCCTTTGCTTTGCCTTGCCTGTTGCCTGCCATCGGCTACCTGTTTTGGGGTTCCGGCGAGCAGCAGGGTTGGGGTTGGCTGGGGCTGATCCTGTTGGGCTTGCTGAGCGTGGTGGCGTGGCAGGTCAACCGGTTGATCCAGCGCGGTTTGCTGCGCGGCTTCCAGAACCAGGCACTGATCGAGCATTTGCAGCAATCCCAGCACCGCAGCGAGCAGCTCAACGAGGACTTGGCCCGTGAGATAGAGCAGCGCCGCAGCGCCGAAGAGCAGTTGCGCCAGGCCCAGGTCGGCCTGGAGCAACGTGTAGCCCAGCGCAGCCTGGAGCTGGACGCCGCCAACCAGGCGCTGAAAAAGAGTGAGGCGCGCCTGGGCCTGGCCTTGAAGGCCAGCGAGTTGGGCCTGTGGGATTGGAATCTGCAAACCGATGAAGTGCACCACACCCAGCTCAAGGAGCTGTTCGGCCTGGAGCCGGAATACGTCACGGCCATGCTCGGCCACCTCAAGCCGCGGCTGCACCCGCAAGACGTGCCGTTGCTCAAGCGGGCGTTGGTGGAGCACTTGAAGGGGCGCACCGAGGACTACCAGATCGAGTACCGCGTGCGCCACGAGGACGGCCACTGGGTGTGGATCGAAGACCGTGGCCGCGCGGTGGAGCGGACCAGCAATGGCCGGGTGATCCGCATGGTCGGCACCCGGCGCGATATCAGCACCCGCAAAGAATTGGAAGAGCAGCGGCGCCTGGCGGCGACGGTGTTCGAGGCGGCCAGCGAAGGCATCGTCATTCTTGACCCGGACTACGCGCTGATCGCCATCAATCAGGCATTCAGCCATGTCACCGGCTATCAGATCGAAGACATGCTGGGGCGCAACGTCGTCGAATTGCCGTGCAGCCGCGATGCGCGCCGGCACTACCCGGTGATCCACCAGGCGCTGGAGCAGCACGGCAGTTGGCAAGGCGAACTGGTGGAGGCGCGCAAGAACGGCGAGTTGTATCCGCAATGGCTGCAACTTACGGCGGTGCGCGATGTGCGGGGTAACGTCAGCCATATTGTCGGCTTCTTCACCGATCTGTCGGCCCGCCGCGCCTCCGAAGAACGCATGCGCTACCTGAGCCATTACGACGAACTGACCGGGCTGGCCAACCGCGCGCTGTTTCGCGAACGCCTGCATGATGCCTACCAACGTATCCGCCAGGGCGGCCGCAGCCTGGCGTTGCTGCACATCAACCTGGACCGCTTCAAGCTGCTCAACGACAGCCTCGGCCATGAGGTGGCCGATCAACTGTTACAGAAAATGGCCCGGCGCCTGGTCAACGCGCTACCCGAAGCCGACACCATCGCGCGGCTGTCCGGGGACGAGTTCGCGGTGCTATTCGATGCCTACGGCAACTTGTCCAGCCTGGCGCGGGTGGCCACACGCTTGTCGGCCAAACTGCGTTTGCCGCTGAACATCGAGGGGCACGAATTGGTGGTCAGTGCCTCGATGGGCATCAGCATGCTGCCGGACAACGCACGGGACATCCCCGCCCTGGTCAGCCAGTCGAACATGGCCATGCAGCACGCCAAGCACTTGGGCGGTAATAACTTCCAGTTCTATACCGACAGCCTGCAAGCCAGCACCCTTGAGCGCTTGCAGCTGGAAAACCAACTGCGCAAGGCCATCGATGAGCACCAGCTCAAGGTGTTCTACCAACCCAAACTGTGCCTGGCCACCGGGCGCCTGAATGCCGCCGAGGCGTTGGTGCGTTGGGACCACCCGACCATGGGCCGCGTGCCGCCGGGGGACTTTATCGGGTTGGCGGAAGAAACCGGATTGATCGGCCCGATCGGTGAATTCGTGCTGCGCCAGGCCTGCTGGCAGGCCTGCGAATGGCAGCGCCAGGGGCTGGCGCCGATCCGGGTGTCGGTCAACCTGTCGGTGCACCAGTTGCGCCAGGGCAAACTGGTCAGCCTGGTGCGCCAGGTGCTGGAAGAGACCGGGTTGGCGCCGCACTACTTGGAGTTGGAGCTGACCGAGAGCCAGTTGCTCGACAGCGTCGAGCACATCATCGCCACCTTCCAGCAGTTGCGTGACCTGGGGGTGAAACTGGCGATCGACGATTTTGGCACCGGCTATTCCTCCCTGAGCTACCTCAAGCGCATCCCGGTGGACTACGTGAAGATCGACCAGGCGTTCATTCGTGGGGTGGGCGAGGGCGGCGAGGACGCGGCGATCACCCGGGCGATCATCGCCATGGCCCATGGCCTGTCCCTCAAGGTCGTGGCCGAAGGCGTGGAAGATCAGCGGCAACTGGACTTTCTCAAAGCCGAGGGCTGCGACGAAGTGCAGGGTTACCTCATCAGCCGCCCCGTGGAGGCCAGCGAGTTGGGTGCGTTGCTGGGCCGATAGGTCGCCGGATTGAGCCGCGTCAGGCCATCGCGCCCGTAGGGCTACAAAGGCTCTGGCCTCAAGAACAGTGGGCGGCGGGACGTTTTTGTGATGTTTCGGGCAGGCAAAAAGACGATTCTTGTAGTATAACTACAAGCTCGCTACATCCCTGGCGCCTGCCAATAACAAGAGTCCGATCCTTTGAACCTGTTGCAACATATCGCCCAGTCTCGCCACCTGTTACGCAAATCGGAACTCAAGGTTGCCGATCACGTGCTGCTTGACCCCGCGGCGGTGATGCACAGTTCCATGGCCGACCTGGCCCACAGCGTGGGCATCAGTGAGCCGACCATCGTGCGCTTTTGCCGTGCCATCGGTTGCTCCGGCTTCCAGGACTTGAAGCTGAAACTGGCGCAAAGCCTGGCGGCGGGGGCCAGTTTCGGCCAGTTCGCCATCCACGAAGACGACTCGGTCGCCGACTACAGCCTGAAGATTTTCGACACCACCCTGCACACCCTGATGGAAGTGCGCGAGAAGCTCGACCCGGTGGCGCTGCAACGGGCGGTGACCGCCATGTCCCAGGCCCAACGCGTGGAGTTCTATGGCTTTGGCGCCTCGGGCGCGGTGGCGGCGGATGCCCAGCACAAGTTCTTCCGCTTATTGCTCACTGCGGCGGCCTATTCCGACCCGCACATGCAGGCGATGTCGGCGGTCACCCTCAAGCCGTCGGACGTGGCGATCTGTATTTCCCAGTCCGGGCGCTCCAAGGATTTGCTGATTACCGCCAACCTGGTGCGCGAAAGCGGCGCCTCGCTGATTACCCTGTGCCCGAGCCAGACGCCGCTGGCCGAGCTGGCCACCGTCAACCTGGCCATCGATGTGCACGAAGACACCGAAATCTACACACCGCTGACCTCGCGCATCGCCCACCTGGTGGTGATCGACGTGCTGGCCATGGGCGTGGCCATGGCGCGTGGCCCGAGCCTGGTCAACCACCTCAAGAGCGTCAAGCGCAGCCTTCGTAGCCTGCGGTTGTCGCCCAAGTCGGTGAAGGCGCTGGACGACTGAGCCGGCGCCACCGTCATCTACCTGTAACCCCCGCGCCGCCAAACCGTCACCCTAGGCGCCTATCGTGAAACTCCCGTACTCGCCTTGGGAGACTCGAAATGGCCCAGCCCTACGAAGAACGCAACAGCGCCGTCAAAACCCGTCGTCAGCAGGAAGACCAGCGCCGCATGGCGTTTCGCCGTGCGATCGAGGACCGTTGCCAGCAGCGGCAGTTGCTCGCACAAATTTGCGATTTGCCTGACGCGGCAGAACTCAATTTCTGGCAGGCAGCGCCAAGCGCCGGCCGTCGAAACGCTCAACCAGCTCACTGATCTGCGCCCGCTCGCTGCGAATAAAGCCCAGGAACGCATGGGCCACCGGTGACAGGCGCTTGGCCTTGGCCTGCACCAGGCACCAACTGCGGTACAGCGGTAGCTCCTCCACCGGCAACTCCACCAGTCTGCCGGTGGCCAGTTCCAGGTTCAGGGCGTGGCGCGTCAGCAAAGCCACGCCCAGGCCCGCCACCACGCATTCGCGTTGCGCTTCGGCGGACGCCACTTCCTGGGTCTGGGTGAAGTGCACGCGTTTTTCCTTGAAGTATTCCTCACACGCCAACCGCGTGCCCGAGCCGGGTTCGCGGATCAACAGGGTGTGAGGTTCGAGGTCTTGCAGGCGCAGCGGCCCCTGATGGCACAGCGGGTGGTCGGGCGGGGCGACGGCGACGATGGGGTTATTGAGGAAGGGCAGGAACTCCAGGCCCATGTCCTGGGGCACCATCGACATAATCACCAGGTCGTCGCGGTTGTCCGACAGGCGACGTATGGCCTGCGCGCGGTTGATGACCGTCAGGTGCAGATTGACCTCCGGATGCTGGCGCCGGAATGCGGCGAACAGGTGCGGCACGAAGTATTTGGCGCTCGATTCCACCGCCAGTTTTAGTTGCCCCTGGAGCGAGCCCTGCATGTCCGAGAGCTGCATGTCGAGGTTTTCCAGGCGCCCGAAAATATCCCGGCTAGCGCGCTGTAACGCTTCAGCTGCTTCAGTCATGTAGAGTTTTTTGCCCACGTAATCGAAGAGTGGCTGGCCGATCAGCTCTTCAAGTTGACGAATCTGTAGGCTAACGGCAGGTTGTGTGAGGGACATTTCCTCGGCCGCGCGACTGTAAGAGCGCAAATCACAGACCTCATTGAAGATCTGAAGTTGACGCAATGTCATACGCATCAATGACTTACGCATTTACTGAAAAATCTCGTCACGGGCGGGAAGCTCAACTATAAGCTTTTGCTTATGCACGACCCAATAATTATTGATTTTTGTTAATCCCTTGAGAGGACTAGTGTGGCTACGCGGCTGGCCAGAAACATTTGGTCACTCGTCGACCCGGTCTAGCGGGTGGCAATAGCAATCGGCTCAAGGGAAATTCCAAGTGATAACAAAGATCCTGATCGCCAACCGTGGTGAGATTGCCGTACGCATCGTGCGGGCGTGCGCCGAGATGGGCATCCGCTCGGTGGCGATCTATTCCGATGCCGACCGTCACGCCTTGCACGTCAAGCGCGCCGACGAGGCTCACAGCATCGGTGCCGAGCCCCTGGCCGGCTACCTGAACCCGCGCAAACTGGTGAACCTGGCAGTCGAGACCGGTTGCGACGCCCTGCACCCCGGCTACGGTTTCCTGTCGGAAAACGCCGAACTGGCGGACATCTGCGCCGAACGTGGGATCAAGTTCATTGGCCCGTCGGCCGAAGTCATCCGCCGCATGGGCGATAAGACTGAAGCGCGCCGCAGCATGATTAAGGCCGGTGTACCGGTCACTCCGGGCACCGAAGGCAACGTCGCGGACATCGCCGAAGCGCTGGCCGAAGGCGACCGCATCGGCTACCCGGTGATGCTCAAGGCCACCTCCGGTGGTGGCGGCCGCGGCATTCGCCGTTGCAACAGCCGCGAAGAACTGGAGCAAGCCTTTCCCCGGGTGATCTCCGAGGCCACCAAGGCCTTCGGCTCGGCCGAAGTGTTTCTGGAAAAGTGCATCGTCAATCCCAAGCACATCGAAGCGCAGATACTCGGTGACAGCTTTGGCAACGTGGTGCACCTGTTCGAGCGCGACTGCTCGATCCAGCGCCGCAACCAGAAGCTCATCGAAATCGCCCCCAGCCCCCAACTGACCCCGGAACAGCGCGCCTACATCGGTGACCTGTCGGTGCGTGCGGCCAAAGCGGTGGGCTACGAGAACGCCGGCACCGTGGAGTTCCTGCTCGCCGAGGGCGAGGTGTACTTCATGGAGATGAACACCCGGGTGCAGGTGGAACACACCATCACCGAAGAAATCACCGGTATCGACATCGTCCGCGAGCAGATCCGCATCGCCTCGGGCCTGCCGCTGTCGGTCAAGCAGGAAGACATCCAGCACCGCGGCTTTGCGTTGCAGTTTCGCATCAACGCCGAAGACCCGAAGAACAACTTCCTGCCCAGCTTCGGCAAGATCACCCGTTACTACGCCCCCGGCGGCCCCGGCGTGCGCACCGACACGGCGATCTACACCGGCTACACCATTCCGCCGTTCTATGACTCCATGTGCCTGAAACTGGTGGTCTGGGCCTTGACCTGGGAAGAGGCCATGGACCGTGGCTTGCGCGCCCTCGACGACATGCGCCTGCAAGGCGTGAAGACCACCGCGGCCTATTACCAGGAAATCCTGCGCAACCCGGAATTTCGCAGCGGCCAGTTCAACACCAGTTTTGTGGAAAGCCACCCTGAGCTGACCAACTACTCGATCAAGCGCAAACCCGAAGAGCTGGCCCTGGCCATCGCCGCCGCCATCGCCGCCCACGCAGGCCTATGAATGAAGCAGCTGCAAGTTTTCAGTGGTAAGCGGCAAGTTAAGAGCGGATCGGCTCTTGTTTGTCGCTTGTTGCTGGAAGCTTGCCGCTAAGAGGAGATAACAATGAGCAAGAAGATCTTCGTAACCGACACGATTCTGCGCGACGCCCACCAATCGTTGTTGGCGACCCGCATGCGCACCGATGACATGCTGCCCATCTGCGACAAGCTCGACAAAGTCGGCTACTGGTCGCTGGAAGTCTGGGGTGGGGCCACGTTCGACGCCTGTGTGCGCTTTCTCAAGGAAGACCCGTGGGAGCGCCTGCGCAAGCTGCGCGCGGCATTGCCCAACACACGGCTGCAAATGCTCCTGCGCGGGCAGAACCTGCTGGGCTATCGCCACTACAGCGATGACGTGGTCAAGGCGTTCGTGGCCAAGGCTGCGGTCAACGGCATCGACGTGTTCCGTATCTTTGACGCGATGAACGACGTGCGTAACCTGCGTGTGGCCATCGAAGCGGTGAAAGCCGCCGGCAAGCACGCCCAGGGCACCATCGCCTACACCACCAGCCCGGTGCATACCATCGACGCGTTCGTGGCCCAGGCCAAGCAAATGGAAGCCATGGGGTGCGACTCGGTGGCGATCAAGGACATGGCCGGCCTGCTCACGCCTTACGCCACGGGCGAATTGGTCAAGGCGCTCAAAGCCGAGCAGTCGCTGCCGATCTTCATCCACTCCCACGACACTGCGGGCCTGGCGGCGATGTGCCAACTCAAGGCCATCGAGAACGGTGCCGACCATATCGACACGGCGATTTCCAGCTTCGCTTGGGGCACCAGCCATCCGGGCACCGAGTCGATGGTTGCGGCCCTCAAGGGCAGTGAATTCGACACCGGCCTGGACTTGGAACTGCTGCAAGAGATTGGCCTGTACTTCTACGCGGTGCGTAAGAAATACCACCAGTTCGAGAGTGAATTCACCGCGGTCGATACCCGCGTGCAAGTCAACCAAGTGCCGGGCGGGATGATTTCCAACCTGGCCAACCAGTTGAAAGAGCAGGGTGCACTCAACCGCATGAGCGAAGTGTTGGCCGAGATTCCACGGGTACGCGAAGACCTGGGTTTCCCGCCCCTGGTCACGCCAACCTCGCAGATCGTCGGCACCCAGGCGTTCTTCAACGTGCTGGCTGGCGAGCGCTACAAAACCATCACCAACGAAGTGAAGCTGTACCTGCAAGGCGGCTACGGCAAGGCGCCGGGCACTGTTGACGAGAAACTGCGCCGCCAGGCCATCGGTAGCGAAGACGTGATCGACGTGCGCCCCGCCGACTTGCTCAAGCCGGAAATGACCAAGCTGCGCGGTGAGATTGGCGCGTTGGCCAAATCCGAGGAGGACGTGCTGACTTACGCCATGTTCCCGGACATTGGCCGCAAGTTCCTCGAAGAACGCGACGCAGGCACCCTGACCCCGGAAGCCTTGCTGCCGATCCCCGAAGCGGGTGGCGTGCGCTCGGCGGGCGGTGAAGGCGTGCCGACCGAGTTCGTCATCGACGTGCACGGTGAAACCTACCGCGTGGACATCACCGGTGTCGGCGTCAAGGCCGAAGGCAAGCGCCACTTCTACCTGTCCATCGACGGCATGCCCGAAGAAGTGGTGTTCGAGCCGCTCAACGAATTTGTCGGCGGTGGCACCAGCCAGCGCAAGCAGGCCAGTACGCCAGGCCATGTCAGCACCACCATGCCGGGCAACATCGTCGATGTGCTGGTCAAGGAAGGCGACGTGGTCAAGGCCGGGCAAGCCGTGCTGATTACCGAAGCCATGAAGATGGAAACCGAAGTGCAATCGGCCATCGCGGGCAAGGTCGTGGCCATCCATGTGGCCAAGGGCGACCGGGTCAACCCGGGCGAGATACTGATCGAGATCGAAGGCTGATTTAACAGCCTTCGGCTACAACGCTTTAAACCTCGGGGGGGCATGTGCTCCCCTTTTTTTTGCGTAAAAAACTCGATTCAAGGCCGGATTCTGAATTTCTCCCGGCTGGCAATAATTTCAGTGCGGCCCAAGTGAGGCTCAGCGATCACGCTGCCCTCAGGGTAGAGCCCGGTGACTTCGTTGGGCCCGTTTTGCAGTGGCGGCGCCTTGAAGTTGACTGCGTCGGCGCTATTTCTGCTGATTTCGACCTGGGTGGCCATATTGTCTTTCTTGAATTGGACGGCGTAGAGGCCAGTCAGGGAATGGGTCTTGGGGTTTTCCAGAAATATGACTTCTCCCACCCGAACAATGCTGGGGAGTGTGGCGGGGTTTTTTGAGCTGGCCATGGTGCACCTCGTGGGCGAGGGGGGCGACGGGATCAGGCTAAGCGTGGTCCTGATACCCGTCTACTGTCAGAAGTGACAGGTGTTGAGCCGTACAGTGCTTTTAGAAGCTCATCCGCCACTGCCCTGTCAGGCCATTGCTGCGGTTGTTGCTGCTCAGCTCGCCCTGATAGCCGACGCCCAAGGTGTGGTGCTCGGACAGTCTCAGGTCCAGACCAGCGGCCAGTACCAGGCTGTCACGGTCCTGGGCCGCACCTTCGATGGTGAAACCCTTGCCAGTGCTGACGAAGCTTTGGCGGGTCTTGCTTTGCAAGTCGCCGTAGGTGTGTTTCCAACCGGCGCTCAGGCTCGGCATCAGGGCCATGCCGTTGTCCAGCAGGGTGAACTGGGCGAGGCGCAGGCCGAAGGTGTTGTTCAGGTTTTGCCGGCTCTGGCGCTCGACCCGCAGGGCCGCATCGCCGCCCTTTTCCTGGTAGCCGGCGCGTTGATAGCGCTCATAGCCCAGGCTGACAAAAGGCTCGGCGCTCAGGTTGGCGCTGCCCATTTGGTAGCCCAATTCGGCGAAGGCTTGCTGGGTGCTGGAATCGAAGGAGCCCTTGAGGGTGTCGCGATAGCCCTTGAATGCCAGGTTGCGCTGCGTGTCACCGGAGTGGCTGCCATAGGTTGCGCCCAGGCGCAGCGCGAGCGGGCCGCGTTGGCCTATGGCGTAGGCGCCCAGGTACCAGTTGTCGAGGTCGGCATCGAACCGTCGGCCGTCGACCTGGGTCTGCGATTTGGCGCCCAGCAGGCCCAGGCTCCAGGTCTCGTTCACGGACCAGTCGGCGCCCACCACCACGCCATGGGTGCGTTGTTGCAGCGCACGGCTGGCGTGGGCGCGGTCGGTGGTGGTCGAGTTGCCCAGGGCCTGCACCCACACGCGACCGTTGCCGCTGTCGAACTGCGCCGGGGCATCGCTGCCCTGGCGCAGGGTGGCCAGCAGGCTGCCGACCACGGGCCGGGCGCTGTTCTGGGTAATGTTGGCCAGGTTCGCGTTGGCGCCACCGGCCAGTTGTTCCAGGGCATCGGCCGCTTGGTGCTGGGTGCTGGTGAGCAGGGCGTCCAGGGCACCATTACCCGTGCCCGCTGGGTTGCCCCTGTTTACAGGGCTGTCAGGGGTGTTTGTGTTCTCAGTGTTAAGTGGAGTGTCTGTGTCCTCGGCGTTGCGGGGGGTGCCAGGGGCGGTTGAGTCGGGTTCCAGGCCGTTGGCGGCTTCGCGGCCGTTATCGCTGCCGGCACCGTCTTCAAGGCGCCGTTCGTTGCGGGTGTAAGCCAGGTCTACGGTCGTTTCGCTGTAGTGCAGGGCGGGCGTCAAGTAGAGCAGGTCGCTGTTCACCTCCCCAAATTCACCCTCGATCTTGCCGGCCTGGATGACGGTGAAGTACAGGGGGTCAGGGTAGGCGGTGTCGGCAGCTTTGACCGTTAATGCGGCGTTGTCGATTTTAGCGGTGCCCTCGACCTGGACCTTGGCGCCGTCGCCGTTTTGAGCGATGTCGTAAACCAGCGTCGAGCCCTCGGCAAGGGTCAGGTCCTCGCCGACCCATGCGGCGCCCTGCGTAGGATTCACGTGCAGGGTTCCTTCCACGATCAGGTTGCGGACCTTGCCGTTGCCGCCATAAGTGGCGCCCTGCGCCACGAACGCATCGCCGACGATGGTGCCCTGGTTGATGAGGGTGGCGCTATTGCGCACCAGTGCACCGAACTGGAAGTCGCCCGTGCCTTGCACTGTCCAGTTGCCTTGCGGAACGTCCAGCCCCTGGAAGTTGCGTGTCTCAGTCAAGGTGGCGCCGTGGTTGGCCTCCAGCCTCAACACATTGAACCCTTCGCCGCCATCGAAAGCGTGTTCCTGGATGCCATCGAGCTGGAGGGTCAGCAGGTCATCGTCCATGCCCAGGGCAGAGTTGAGGATGTTGTCTTTGCTGTTGGTGGCAATCAGGGTCGTCTTGATTGTGGGGTCATTGGCGAAGTCTTCCAGTAGGCCTAACACCTCGGCCACTGTCTTTGGCGGGAGTGGCGCCTGGCTTTGTTGGGCGTGGGCCATTTTCACCGTGGGCAGGGTCAGGGCGATGGCCAGGGCGAGTGCATGGGGGCTAGGTGGGAGCAAGGTCGGCATGAAGGAGGAGCCTCGTGGTTCGGGAGGCGGAACTCTACGGGGCCATGGCGGGCTATTAATGCCGGGGTTTTCCGTGGTTTTTGCGCGCTATGGCGGCATTACGTGTCGGCATTGTGGGGCGGCGGAGCAAAGTTGGCCGGTGGCCTGCTTGAGTGGCAGCTTTGCCTCACCGTGACTGCGGAAACACCTGTAGGGCGCCCCCACCCGCCCCGCCCTCCGTTGCTCCCTTCGCCGGGTTGATTGGCGCCTGTGCCATGGCGCACTGGCAGTGCGGGGGTCGCAGTCGCAGGCATCTGCATTTTATTGCGTGTGAGCACCCTGTTAACGGCGTATAAATGCATTTTAATGCACATATAAGGCACGCATAGTGCAACCATCTGCACTATATTGCAGGCAACGACTTTGGACGCTCCCTCAAAGGCATCAAATTGCAGGTAACAGCCATGTTCACTTTGACACTCCAACTTTGGTCGGCAGGCGAATGGCAAGACGCCATGCTCCTGACCTTCCACGAACCGCAAGAGGGCCTGCAAAGCCGTTGTAGCTTCGGCTACCTGCAGGACTACCTAGTGGCGCACCTGGGCGATATCGGCGACCCCTTCGCCAGTGCTGTCAGTGCCAACCTGCCGTTGGACTGGAACAGCGAAGACCAGGCCAGTGCGCCGGCCTTTTTACACGACATCGCTCCGGCCGGCGCAGCCCGGCGCTTCCTGCTGGCGCGCCTGGGCCAGCAAAAGCCCGAAGGCATCAGCCCCGATTTGTTCCTGCTGGGCCGCAGCACCCCGGCGCCCATCGGCCATTTACGCATCAAGGAGTCGTTGCAGGACGTTGATAAGCGGCTGCCCATGGGGTTTGCCCGTGACGAGGTGATCGCCCGCGACCAGCGTTTCCTGGAATACGCCTACGAGCAGGGCGCGGCGATTGGCGGTGCAACCGGGGCGGGGGGGGAGGCGCCGAAGCTGCTGCTCACCGAAAGCGTCGACGGCCTGCTGTACCCGGACGCTGTGCTCGATGACGCCGAGGCCCGGCAGCACTGGTTCGTCAAATTCGCCCGCAACAAGGGGCTGCAACTGGACCAGGACATCCTGCGTAGCGAGTTCCACTACTACAAAGCCCTGCAAACCCTGGGCATCGAGACCGTGGCCGCCGAGGGCCTGGCGCTGGAAGAGGCGAGCAAGCCGAGCCTGTGGATGCAGCGCTTTGACCGGGGCGTGACGGCCCACGGCGTCGAGCGCTTGGCCGTGGAGTCGGTCTACTCCCTGGCCGGCGTCACCACCCCTGGCAGTGCGATGAACCACGTGCAGGTGATGCAGATGCTGGCGCAATTGTGGTGGCGGGTGGAGCAGGACGAGCAAATCCCGGATCTGGTCGCCGACTACCTGCGCCGTGACCTGCTGAACAAGATATTGGGCAACTCTGATAACCACGGGCGCAACACGGCAATCATCCGCGAGGCCGACTCGGTGCGCCTGGCGCCCATCTACGACCTGGCACCGATGGTGATGGACGACGAAGGCATCACTCGCACCACCAAATGGCCCCGGGAAATCGAGCGGGCCGGGGAGGTCGATTGGCGCGCCGCGTGCGAGGCCTTGGCCGATATCGCCGATCCGCAGGACAGCTTTGAACGCCTGCGCGAAGACGCCGCGCACCTGCTGGCACTGCCCGATATCCTCGCCGACAGCGGCTTGCCCGCCGTGACGTTCAAGCACCCGAGCATAGCCCTGAAAAACCTTGGGCAACGCTTGAAAGACTGGGGGCTGCAATGAACATGACCCTACAAGAACGCGCCCGGTTCATCGACGCCATCCAGCTAGGCCTGGGCGAAGGCACGTTGCAGATCGGCGAAGCCGTGCGGCGCTTGCGGGTCGAAGTGACAGGGCTGCACCAGAGCCAATTTGCGCGCATGTGCAAAATCTCGGTGCGCACCCTGGTGCATATCGAACACGGCGAAGGCAACCAGACCCTGAAGTCGCTTAACGCAGTGTTCAAGCCATTCGGGCTGCAGATGGGCGTGGTAAAAGCCCGGCGCACGAAGGCGGGCGTTTAAACCAATGTTTATTGCTGGACCCAGCGAGGAGAAACCATGCGCGTGTGGATCGATGCCGACGCTTGCCCCAAGACCGCGAAGGATCAAGTGGTGAAATTTGCCCTCAAGCGCCAGTTCGAGGTGTTGCTGGTGGCGGGCCAGAGCCAGATCAAACCGCCGTTCGCCTGTGTGCGGCTGATCGTGGTGCCGGCCGGGCCGGATGCGGCGGACGATTACCTGGTGGAACATGCCGTGCCCGGCGACCTGGTGATTTGCAGCGACGTACCGCTGGCTGACCGCTTGGTGAAAAAAGGCGTGGACGCCCTCGACCCACGGGGCAAACCCTTCGACGCGCAAAACATGGGCGAACGCCTGGCCGTGCGCAACCTGTTCACCGACCTGCGCGAACAAGGCCAGGCCAGCGGCGGACAAGGGCCCTATGGCGAACGGGACAAACAGGCCTTCGCCAATAGCCTGGATCGGCTGCTGACACGGTTGATGCGGGGGGAATGACCCGGACCACATCCCTGTGGCAGCGGGCTGGGTCCGGGCGGCGATCCGACGATGGCGCCGGGTCAGGCAACGTGATGTTGGCTGGGCTCAGTCGTTTTCGTGAGTCAGCTCAAGCACGCGGTCAACCAGTTTGTTGATTCCTGCCGCCGCTTCGCCGATGGATTGGGCGAGCATGTAGGCCGGGGTGCTGACTAGTTTGCGGGCCTTGTCTTCGACGATTTCGCTGACCGCGCATTCTTCATGTTCGGCGCCCATGGCGGTGATGGCGGCGGCGGTGTCGCTGTCGTTGCCGATGGTGCAGACCACGCCCGGGCCGTAGATCTTGGCAGCGATGGCCGGGGAGATGCAGATCAGCCCCACCGGTTTGCCCGCTTCGGCAAAGGCTTCGGCCAGGGCCAGGACATCGGGCTGCACCGTGCAACCGGCGCCTTGGGTAGCGAAGTTGGACAGGTTTTTCGCCGAGCCAAAACCGCCGGGCACGATCAACGCATCGAAGTCCTCGACCCGCGCCTCGCGCACGTCCTTGACCTGGCCGCGGGCGATGCGCGCCGATTCCACCAGCACATTGCGCGACTCCGGCATTTCCTGGCCGGTCAGGTGGTTGATGACGTGCAACTGCGCAATGTCAGGGGCGAAGCACTGCACCTGCGCGCCGCGTTGGTCGAGGCGCAGCAGGGTAATCACGCTTTCGTGGATCTCGGCGCCGTCGTATACGCCACAACCGGAAAGGATCACTGCAACTTTTTTGCTCATGGGTTTTTCTCCAGGTTCATGGCGTCCAAATGTCCACTAATTTGCCGCCCGGTGCCATAGCTCAGACACCGGGTGTGTGGATTCGATCGATTGGATAGGGCGCGCGGTTACAGCGGCGGCGAGGACTCGCCGTTGGCGGCTTTTTCGGCCTGTTCGGCCCGGCAGATTTCCTTGGCCAGGCGCGCGTTCTTGACGCGGCGGCGCAGCCACAGCAACAGGCCCAGCAGGAGCAGGGCACCGAGCACCCACAATTCGTACTTCTTGATGCTGCCCAGCATGCCTTCGAGCACCGCGCCAAAGTGGTAGGCCGCCGCCGCCAGGGCCGTGGCCCAGATCGCGGCGCCGATGCCGTTGAGGATCAGGTAGCGCCCCGGTGGATAGCCGGACAGGCCAATGGCCACGGGCATCACCGTGCGCAGGCCATAGACGAAGCGAAAACTCAGCACCCAGATATCCGGGTGTTTGCGGATGTGCTCCAGCGCGCGATCGCCCATCAGTTGCCAGCGCGGTTTGCGCGCAAGCAATTTGCGCCCGTGCTTGCGGCCCAGGAAGTACCACAGCTGATCGCCGGCATAGCTGCCGCAGAACGCCACCACCACCACCAGGTTGATATCCATGTATCCGCGGAACGCAAGGAAGCCGGCGAGCACCAGAATGGTTTCACCTTCAAAGAACGTGCCGAGAAAAAGGGCGAAGTAGCCGAAATCCTGAAGAAATTGTTGGAGCATTGTCTGGATGCTGGCGAAATGAACGCGCAGCCTACGCCTTCGGGCAGTGTGAGGAAAGTATCGAAATGTGTCTCGACGTGAACATTTCCTACAAAGACAATGACTGCGGCGACCGGTCGCACGGCTGAGCGCGACTGTCATCTGTTCGTCATAATGGCCGCTTATAACTGTCACGCTCGCCCGCCAGCGCGGGCTCAGGAGTCTGCCGTGAGCTTCACCCCCGCCACTCGTGTGTTCCCCGCCACCCGCCTGCGGCGCAACCGTCGCGACGACTTTTCCCGCCGCCTGGTGCGCGAAAACCTACTGACAGTGGACGACCTGATCCTGCCGGTGTTTGTCCTCGACGGGCACAATCGCCGCGAAACCGTGGCCTCGATGCCGGGTGTGGAGCGCTTGAGCATCGACCTGCTGCTCGAAGAAGCCGCCCAGTGGGTGGAACTGGGCATACCGGCGCTGGCGCTGTTCCCGGTCACGCCCAGCGCGCTCAAGTCTCTGGACGCCGCTGAAGCCTGGAACCCCGACGGCATCGCCCAACGCGCTACCCGCGCCTTGCGCGCACGCTTTCCGCAGTTGGGGGTGATTACCGATGTGGCGCTGGACCCGTTCACCACCCACGGCCAGGACGGCATCCTCGACGACAGCGGCTACGTGCAGAACGACACCACGGTGGCCGCGCTGGTGCGCCAGGCGTTGTCCCATGCCGAGGCGGGCGCCCAGGTGGTGGCCCCGTCGGACATGATGGACGGTCGCGTGCAAGGTATTCGCGAAGCCCTTGAGCTGGCCGGCTACGTCAACGTGCGGATCATGGCCTACTCGGCCAAGTACGCCAGTGCCTACTACGGGCCGTTCCGCGATGCGGTGGGCTCGGCGCTGAACCTGGGCCAGGCGAACAAGGCCTCCTACCAGATGGACCCGGCCAACGGTAATGAAGCCCTGCACGAGGTGGCTGCGGACTTGTCAGAAGGCGCGGATATGGTCATGGTCAAGCCTGGCATGCCCTACCTCGACATCCTTTACCGGGTCAAAGAAGAATTTAAAGTGCCGACCTTTGTCTATCAGGTCAGCGGTGAATACGCCATGCACATGGCGGCCATCCAGAATGGCTGGTTGAGCGAGGGGGTTATTCTCGAATCCCTGACCGCTTTTAAACGGGCAGGCGCTGATGGCATCCTGACTTACTTTGCCGTTCGTGCTGCTCAATTGTTACGAGAGCCAAAATAGCCCTCCCAGGAACACGTCATGAATACCGAAGGACTGACTGAAGTGGCAGTAAAAGACGCTCAACCGGTGGTCGAACAGATCGTCGAAACCCCGCCGGAACTGGAGCAGGAGCACCCCGCGCCGGCCGTGGCCAGCGAGCCGCAACCGGCGCCGCCGGCGATTGCGATCCCGAGCCTGGATGACAGCAGCCTGTACATCCACCGCGAGCTGTCGCAACTGCAATTCAACATCCGCGTGCTGGAACAGGCGCTGGATGAGTCCTACCCGTTGCTGGAGCGGCTCAAGTTCCTGCTGATCTTCTCCAGCAACCTGGATGAGTTCTTCGAGATCCGCGTGGCGGGCCTGAAGAAGCAGATCACCTTCGCCCGCGAACAGGCCGGCGCCGACGGCTTGCAGCCGCACCAGGCCCTGGCGCGCATCAGCGAGTTGGTGCACGGCCACGTTGACCGCCAATACGCGATCCTCAACGACATCCTGCTGCCGGAGCTGGAAAAGCACCAAGTGCGCTTCATCCGCCGCCGCCACTGGACCACCAAGATCAAAACCTGGGTGCGCCGCTACTTTCGCGACGAGATCGCGCCGATCATCACCCCCATCGGCCTGGACCCGACGCACCCGTTCCCGCTGCTGGTGAACAAGAGCCTGAACTTCATCGTCGAGCTTGAAGGCATCGACGCCTTTGGCCGCGATTCGGGCCTGGCGATCATCCCGGCGCCGCGCCTGTTGCCGCGCCTTATCAAGGTGCCGGAAGAGGTTGGCGGCGCGGGCGACAACTACGTGTTCCTGTCGTCGATGATCCACGCCCACGCCGATGACCTGTTCCAGGGCATGAAGGTCAAGGGTTGCTACCAGTTCCGCCTGACCCGTAACGCCGACCTGGCGGTCGATACCGAAGATGTCGAAGACCTGGCCCGCGCCCTGCGCGGCGAACTGTTCTCGCGCCGCTACGGCGACGCGGTGCGCCTGGAAGTGGCCGACACCTGCCCTAAACACCTGTCCGACTACCTGCTCAAGCAGTTCAACCTGCACGAGACCGAGCTGTACCAGGTCAACGGCCCGGTGAACCTGACGCGCCTGTTCAGCATCACGGGCCTGGAGAGCCAGCGCGAACTGCAATACATGCCGTTCACCCCGCAAATCCCCAAGCTTTTGCAAAACAGCGAGAACATCTTCAGCGTCGTCAGCAAGCAGGACATTTTGCTGCTGCACCCGTTCGAGTCCTTCACCCCGGTGGTCGACCTGCTGCGCCAGGCCGCCAAGGACCCGCATGTGCTGGCCGTGCGCCAGACCCTGTACCGCAGCGGTGCCAACTCGGAAATCGTCGATGCCCTGGTGGACGCCGCGCGTAACGGCAAGGAAGTCACCGCGGTGATCGAATTGCGTGCGCGTTTCGACGAAGAGTCCAACCTGCAACTGGCCAGCCGCCTGCAAGCGGCCGGCGCGGTGGTGATCTACGGCGTGGTCGGCTTCAAGACCCACGCCAAGATGATGCTGATCCTACGCCGTGAAGCGGGCGAGATCGTGCGCTACGCCCACTTGGGCACCGGCAACTACCACGCCGGTAACGCCAAGCTCTACACCGACTACAGCCTGCTGACCTCCGACGACGCCTTGTGCGAAGACGTGGGCAAACTGTTCAGCCAGTTGATCGGCATGGGCAAAACCCTGCGCATGAAAAAGCTGTTGCATGCGCCGTTCACCCTCAAGAAGGGCATGCTCGACATGATTGCCCGCGAAACCCAGTTCGCCCTCGACGGCAAACCGGCCCACATCATCGCCAAGTTCAACTCGCTGACCGATCCGAAGATCATCCGTGCGCTGTACAAGGCCAGCCAGTCGGGCGTGCGCATCGACCTGGTGGTACGCGGCATGTGCTGCCTGCGCCCAGGGATTGCCGGGGTCTCGCATAACATCCACGTACGCTCGATCATCGGCCGCTTCCTGGAGCACACGCGGGTGTTCTACTTCCTCAACGGCGGCGAAGAGCAGATGTTCCTCTCCAGCGCCGACTGGATGGAGCGCAACCTCGACAAGCGCGTGGAGACTTGCTTCCCGGTGGAAGGCAAGAAGCTGATCCTGCGGGTCAAGAAGGAGCTGGAAAGCTACCTCACCGACAACACCCACAGCTGGAGCCTGCAATCGGACGGGCGCTACATCCGCAACACGCCCACCGGCAACCAGAACCCGCGCAGCGCCCAGGCGACCTTGCTGGAGCGCCTGAGCAACCCGGTGTTGAGCGTTCGCTGAACAAAAAAGGGGCCTGAAAAGGCCCCTTCTTCGTTGCTGCACCCGGGGCTCAATGCACGTTGAGCACAATCCCGACGCGGGTCAGCCATTCGGCTTCAAGGGCGAAGTCGGCTTGGGTCAATTGGTTTTCGTCCAGCCAGCCTGCGGGGAAGGACACTTCCAGGCTATCGCCCTGAGCATGCAGCGCCACCTGGGGCATGGCCTGGGTGCCGCGGATGTGATGGAACAGAATCGCAAAGCGCAGCAGCACGCACAGGCGGATCAGCTTGATGCCTTCGTCGCCGAACTCGGCGAATTTGTCCTTGGGGATGTTGCGGCGGTGGCCGCGCACCAGCAGGGCGAGCATTTGCTGGTCTTCGCGGGAGAAGCCGGCCAGGTCCGAGTGCTCGATCAGGTAGGCGCCGTGCTTGTGGTAGTGGTAGTGGGCGATATCTAGCCCCACTTCATGCACTTTCGCCGCCCAGCCCAGGAGTTCGCGCCAGATACCGTCCGCCAGGTCCCAGTCCGCCGCCACTTGGTCGAAGGCATGCAGGGCCTTGCGCTCGACCCGCGCCGCTTGTTCCAGATCGACGTGGTAGCGCTCCATCAATGAGCCGAGGGTGCGTTCGCGCACGTCTTCGTGGTGGTGGCGGCCCAGCAGGTCGTACAGCACGCCTTCGCGCAGCGCGCCATCGCAGTGGTCCATGCGTTGCAGCTCGAGGGCATCGAAGATCGCTTCGAGAATCGCCAGGCCCGCCGGGAAAATGGTGCGCCGGTCGGGCTTGATGCCTTCGAAGTCGATTTTTTCCGCGTCGCCCAGTTTGAACAGCTTGCGCTTGAGCCACGCCAGGCCTTCGGCGTTGACTTCGCCGGTGCCGTGGCCGCCGGCCTTGAGCGCCAGGCCAATGGCGCGAATGGTGCCCGAGGAGCCGATGGCTTCATCCCAGGTCAGGCGATGCAAGGCATGCTCGATGCTCATGATTTCCAGGCGCGCGGCGGTGTAGGCCTGGGCGTAGCGCGCCGGGGTGATCTTGCCGTCCTTGAAATAGCGCTGGGTGTAGCTGACGCAGCCCATTTGCAGGCTCTCGCGCAGCAGCGGCTCGAAGCGTTGGCCGATGATGAACTCGGTGCTGCCGCCGCCGATGTCCGCCACCAGGCGTTTGCCCGGGGTGTCGGCCAGGGTATGGGAGACCCCGAGGTAGATCAGGCGCGCTTCTTCACGGCCGGAGATGACTTCCACCGGGTGGCCGAGGATCTCTTCGGCGCGGCGGATGAATTCGCCACGGTTGCGCGCCTCGCGCAGGGCGTTGGTGCCCACGATGCGCACCGCGCCCAGGGGCATGCCGTTTATCAATTGGGCAAAGCGCTTGAGGCAGTCGAGCCCGCGCTGCATGGATTCTTCGTTGAGGCGACGTTCGTCGTCGATGCCGGCGGCCAGTTGGACCTTCTCGCCGAGTCGCTCCAGGATGCGGATTTCACCGTTCTGGGCCTTGGCCACGACCATATGAAAGCTGTTGGAGCCCAGGTCGATAGCGGCGATCAGGGACAGATGCTTGGCTTTGGATTGCGGCATGGGTAGGGGGTCTCGGTCGAAAACTTCGCCATCGTGCCACGATCACAGGCTCGCGCCAACGCACAGTGTTGGCTGGCGTGATCTGGCTCAGGAAAAATCGACAACACGTGTAAGTAATTGGAGGTGCCGCCGTCGTCGCGGGCAAGCCCGCTCCTACAGGGAGAAGGCTGGGTACGGCTTACAGCATCCGCTCCAGCCCCACGCGGGTGCTGAACCAGGCGTTGAAGCGGCGCCACCAACTGCCCGGTTCGCGGGTCAGGGTGTGGCGCTGGCCGTGGTCTTCGGTGACCCACACCACGTCGCCGTTGTCGATTTTCGCTTCGTAGCTCAGGGCCGGGGCCATGCCTTGCAGGGCCAGGGTGCGCACGTGTTCGGCCAGTTCCGGGCTGTCCACCATGACCCCCACTTCGGTATTCCACAGCACCGAGCGCGGGTCGAAGTTGAACGAGCCGATAAAGGCGTAGCGGCGGTCGAAGATCATCGCCTTGCTGTGCAGGCTCGAATCCGAGCCCTGGCGCGAAGCGCCGCTGAACAGGCGGGGGCCGCTGCCGCCGGTGGCGCCGGGTTGGCGGCGCAGCTCGAACAGGCGCACGCCGTGCTCCAGCAGGGCCTTGCGGTAGGGCGTGTAGCCGCCGTGCACCGCCGGCACGTCGGTGGCTTCCAGGGAGTTGGTCAATAGGCTCACCGCGACCCCCGCATCGGCGCGCCCGGTGAGGTACAAAAGCCCCGGTTGGCCTGGCACGAAGTAGGCGGAAATCAGGATCAACTCCTCGCTCACCCCTTGCAGCTGCGGCGCCATCTGCGTGGTCAGCAGCAGCTGCGGGTCGGGCTCGCCTCGGGCCAGGACTTTGCTCGGCGCATCCCACAGCGCCTGGTTCCAGGCCCAAATCAATTCCTTGCGCCAGAGGTCCAGGCGCGGCTCGGTGCGATAGCTCATCAGTTGCTGGAACAGCGCGTGGTTCTCGCGCCGGTTCTGCTCCAGGGAGGCTTCGAGCTGCGCGCGGGTCTTGGCCAGGTCCTTGGCCGAAGGCTGCGAGAGGAACTCATCGATGGGTTTGCTCAGGGCGCTGTTCCAGTACTGGTCGAAGCTGTGGCCCAACTGCTCGGCCACCGGCCCGACGCTGAGCATGTCGATGTCGGTGAAGTTCAGGTTGGGTTCGGCGTCGAAGTATTCGTCGCCCAGGTTGCGCCCGCCGACAATCGCCGCCGCGTTGTCGGCCAGCCACAGCTTGTTGTGCATGCGCCGGTGTTGCAGCGACAGGTTGAACAGCCGCCCCATGGCCCGCGTGACGCCGGTGCTGCGCCCCAGGTGCAGCGGGTTGAAGAGGCGGATCTGGATCTGTGGGTGGGCGGCGAGGGTGGCGATGATCTGGTCCAGGCCATCGCTGGTGGTGTCGTCCAGCAGGATGCGCACGCGCACGCCACGGTCGGCGGCCTTGAGCAACTCTTCGACGAGCATCCGCGTACTGATGCCGTCGTGCACGATGTAGTACTGCAAATCCAGGCTGCTTTGGGCGTTGCGGATCAGCTCGGCGCGGGCCATGAACGCCTCGCTGCTGTTGGACAGCAAGCGAAACCCCGAGCGGCCCTGGTGCGGCGCGGCCTGGGCCTGGATCGAGCGGCCGAACGCCGAGCCCTGGGCGGGCAGGGCCTGGCTCGGTTCGCGCGGCACGTCGAGGCTGGCGCAACCGCTGGTGGCCAACAGCAGGAAAAAGGGCAGGGCCTGGGTGAGTTTCAAGGAGTGGCCTCTGAGCGCGGCGTGGAATGTTGTTTTTCGACGCCAGCCAGCGGTTAAAAGTCCGTGGTGCCTTGGGTTTCGGCCAACAACCGGGCCGCCGCCGCGCCGACTTTGCGCACCGCTTCTTCAATCTCTGCCGTCGGCTTGGCAGCGTAGTTCATCCGCAGACAATTGCGGTACTTGCCCGAGGCCGAAAAAATGCTGCCCACGGCGATCTGCACGCCTTGCTCCAGTAGCACGCGGTTGAGCTTGAGGGCGTCGAAGTTGTCCGGCAGCTCAACCCACAGCATGAAGCTGCCCTGAGGGCGGCTGGCGCGGGTGCCAGCGGGGAAATAGCGGCTGACCCAGTCGAGCATCTGGTCGCGGTTGCGCTGGTACTGCGTGCGCATGCGCCGCAAATGGGGCTCGAAATGCCCGCCCTTGAGGAATTCGGCAATGGCGATCTGCGGCTGCGGCGCGGTGGAGCCGGTGCTGATGTATTTCATGTGCAGCACCCGCTCCAGGTAACGCCCGGGTGCTACCCAGCCAATGCGCAACCCGGGGGCGAGGGTCTTGGAAAACGAACTGCACAGCAACACGCGGCCGTCTTCGTCGAAGGATTTGATGGTGCGCGGGCGCGGGTAGGTGTAGGCCAATTCGCCATACACATCGTCTTCGATGATCGCCACGTCAAAGCGTTGCGCCAGGGTCAGCAGGGCGCGTTTGCGCGACTCGGGCATGATGTAGCCCAGCGGGTTATTGCAGTTGGGGGTCAACTGTATGGCCTTGACCGGCCACTGCTCCAGGGCCAGCTCCAAGGCTTCGAGGCTGATGCCGGTGAGCGGGTCGGTGGGGATCTCCAGGGCCTTCATGCCCAAACCCTTGAGGGTTTGCATGGCGCCGTGAAAGCTCGGCGAGTCGACGGCGACGATATCCCCCGGCTCGCAGATGGCGCGGATGCTGGTGGACAGCGCCTCATGGCACCCGGTGGTGATGACCAGGTCCTGGGCGCCGAGCTGGCAGCCGGAGTCGAGCATCAGGCGCGCAATCTGCTCGCGCAGCTCCAGGGTGCCGCAGATGTTGTCGTAATACAGGCCGGGCATGTCCTGGCGCCGGCTGATGCGCGCCAGGCCCCGCAGCAGGGGTTGCAGGGTGGGTGTCATCACGTCCGGCATGCCCCGGCCCATCTGTATGACGTCCTTGCGCGGCACGGCGCGCACCAGTTCCAGCACCTGGTCCCACTGCGAAATATCCACCGGCCGCTGCGCCGGGCGGCCCACGGCGGGCAGCTCCGGTAGCTCGCGGCCCACCGGCACGAAATAGCCGGACTTGGGCTTGGGCGTGGCCAGGCCGCTGTCTTCGAGCATGCGATAGGCCTGCTGCACCGTGCTCAGGCTGACCCCGTGTTCCGCGCTCAGGGCCCGCACCGAGGGCAAGCGGTCGCCGGGGCGGTAGAAGCCCTGCTCGATGCGGGTGCCCAGCAGTTCGGCGAGATTCACGTAGAGGGTCATGGCGGCTCCGGTGTGTCTGCTTCGGCGACCCGTACAGATGGGCCGAAAACGGGGGATTCAGTGGGCAAAGCGGGAAAACTGTATGGAGATAATAGGCGGCGGTTGAATCTGTATCGATTTTCGCCGCCCGCGCATCATGAAAGCTCTCGCTACCCAAGTAAACAGGAGCAATCACCATGAATGGTTTAAGCGATGTGCGGCTGGCGCTACACAGTCAGGAGCTGGCGGCAGCACGGAACACCGGCGCGCGTGCCGGCGCACTGCGCAACGCGCCGCTCGGCCTCGGCCGCTGGGGGCTGTTGTGGCATCGCCTGAACACCCGCAAGGCCCTGCTGGAACTGAGCGCCGAACAACTGCGCGACGTCGGCCTGAGCCGCGAACAGGCGCGTGAGGAAGGGTTGAAACCGTTTTGGCGGGTGTGATTTCAATCCTGAACCCTGTGGGAGCGGGCCTTGCCCGCGATGGCGCCGCCGAGGTGCCTGAGCCCCCGAGCGTGGGATCGCCACCCCGCAGGCTCAACCGTCTATCAAAACCGCTCTTTAAGCCGGTGCCACAACATGCCCAGCGCCAGCAGCGGCGAGCGCAAGTGTTTGCCGCCGGGGAAGGTCATGTGGGGCACCTTGGCGAACAGGTCGAAACCGCCGCCCTGCTGGCCGCTGATGGCTTCGCCCAGGAGCTTGCCGGCCAGGTGTGTGGCGTTGAGGCCGTGGCCGGAATAGGCCTGGGCGTAATACACATTGGGTTGCTCGGCGAGGCGGCCGATCTGCGGCAGGCGATTGGCGCCGATGCCGATCATGCCGCCCCACTGGTAGTCGATCTTCACCCCGGCCAGGTGGGGGAACACTTCAAGCATTTTCGGCCGCATGTAGGCGCCGATGTCCTGCGGGTCGCGGCCCGAATAGTGGCAGGCACCGCCGAACAGCAGGCGCCGGTCGGCCGAGAGGCGGTAGTAGTCCAGTGCCACCCGTTGATCGCACACCGCCATGTTTTGCGGCAGCAAGGCGTGGGCCTGTTCCGCGCTCAAGGGCTCGGTGGCGATGATGTAGCTGCCGGCTGCTAGCACTTTGCCGCTTAGGTGCGGGTTGAGGTCGTTGAGGTAGGCGTTGCAGCCCAGCACCAGGGTGTTGGCGCGCACCGTGCCTTGGGCAGTGTGCACGCGCACCTGCGGGCCGTAATCGATGCGGGTGACCGCCGATTGCTCGAATAGCCGCACCCCCAGTTGTTGCGCCACCATTGCTTCACCCAGCGCCAGGTTGAGCGGGTGCAAGTGCCCCGAACCCATGTCGATCAAGCCGCCGACGTAGCGTTCGGAGCCCACCACGCTGTGCATCTCGTTGGCCTGCAACAGCCGCGTTTCGTGGCGATAGCCCAGGCTGCGCAGTTCGGCGGCGTCTTCGGCGAAGCCTTCCAGGTCGCCGGGTTTGTTGGCCAGGTCGCAGTAGCCCCAGGTCAGGTCGCAGTCGATCTGGAAGCGCTCCACCCGCTGGCGCACGATTTCCACGGCCTCCAGGCCCATGAGTTTCATTTGGCGCACGCCGTCGTTGCCGATCACGTTGGCGAACTGGTCGAGGCCATGCCCCACGCCGCGGATCAACTGCCCGCCATTGCGCCCGCTGGCGCCCCAGCCGATCTTGCGCGCCTCCAGCAGCACCACGCTGAACCCGCGCTGCGCCAGCTCGATGGCGGTGTTGAGCCCGGAGAACCCACCGCCAACCACGCACACGTCCGCCACCTGCTCGCCCGTGAGCGCCGGGTGGTCGGGCTGGGGCAGGCTGCTGGCGGCGTAATAAGAAGCGGTGTGTTGGGCGGGAACAGGTGAGTGTGCACGGGCATTCATGTGCGTAATCCTGATTATTGTGTTTAAAAAATTTTACGGAGCATAAGCCGGACCTTTCGCGGGCGGCAACACTGGTCGGCCCGCGCTGTCTGCGCCGGGGGTTTTAAGGCAAAATCCGGGCCTTCTCGTTTTTCAGGTCGCGCTTGCATGAGCTGCAACAGTCAGAAAGTCCGCTACCTGCGCCAGCAGATTCCCTCGTTCGAGTGCGTCCCCGGTTGCCACGACTGCTGTGGGCCGGTGACCACCTCGCCGGAGGAAATGGCGCGCCTGCCGCGCAAGACCGCCGCCGAGCAGGACGCGGCCATGGACGAGCTCAACTGCGTACACCTGGGCCCCCACGGTTGCACGGTGTACGACGAACGCCCGCTGATCTGCCGCTTGTTTGGCACCACCGCCACCCTGCCATGCCCCAACGGCCGCCGCCCGGTGGAACTGATCCACCCGCGGGTTGAAAAGCAGATCCACGAGTACATGGCCAGTACGCGGCAGGTGTTGGTTTAGCGCGGTGTTGGTGGGTTGACGGTATCCATCTATCGGCTGTACCGGCCCCTTCGCGGGCGAGCTCGGCTCAATCGGCAATCGGTAGGCTCAGGCTCTCTTTGACTTCTTCCATCACGATGTAGCTCTTGGATTCGCGCACGTGGGGCAGCTTGAGGAGGATGTCGCCCAGCAGCTTGCGGTACGAGGCCATCTCGGAAATCCGCGCCTTGACCAGATAGTCGAAATCCCCCGACACCAGGTGGCACTCCAGTACATGGGGCAACTTCAGCACGGCGCGTCGGAATTCGTCGAAGGTATCGCCAGATTTGTAGTCGAGGCTGATCTCGACAAACACCAGCAGGCTGCCCTTCAGGTGCTGCGGGTTGAGCCGGGCGTTGTAGCCCATGATGATGCCTTCGCGCTCCAGGCGTCGGACCCGCTCGGTGCAGGGCGTTGTCGACAAACCGACCTTCTCTCCCAACTCGGTGAACGAGATGCGCCCGTCCGCTTGCAGGATGCGCAGGATGTTGCGGTCGATCTTGTCCAGCTCGCGCTTGGTCTGGGTGTTGGTACGCATAGGCGATGCGCCTCCGTGAAAAGGGTTTTTGCCGAGAATTCTCGCCAAATATAGGCGCTTATATAGTGAAAAGCACTGGCGGATCTTTCTTACACTGCCCGCAACTTTGCTCGAATAACAAACGTCAGCGGCTCGCCGCGATGAGGGATACGAAAATGCGCGTTCTGGTCTTGGGTAGCGGCGTCATCGGTACGGCCAGTGCCTACTATTTGGCGCGGGCCGGTTTTGAAGTGGTGGTCGTCGATCGCCAGCCCGCCGCTGCCATGGAAACCAGCTTCGCCAACGCCGGCCAGGTCTCGCCGGGCTATGCCTCGCCCTGGGCCGCGCCGGGCGTGCCGCTCAAGGCCATCAAGTGGCTGCTGCAACGCCACGCGCCGCTGGCCATCAAGGCCACCGCCGATATCGGCCAATACCTGTGGATGGCGCAGATGCTGCGCAACTGCACGGCCAACCGCTATGCGGTGAACAAAGAGCGCATGGTGCGCCTGTCCGAGTACAGCCGCGATTGCCTCGACGAATTGCGCGCCGAAACCGGCATTGCCTATGAAGGCCGCAGCCTGGGCACGACCCAGTTGTTCCGCACCCAGGCCCAGCTCGACGGCGCGGCCAAGGATATTGCCGTGCTGCAAGAGTCCGGCGTGCCGTTCGAGCTGCTCGACCGTGAAGGCATCGCCCGCGTGGAGCCGGCCCTGGCCAGCGTTACCGATATCCTCGCCGGCGCTCTGCGCCTGCCCAACGATCAGACCGGCGACTGCCAGATCTTCACCACGCGCCTAGCGGAAATGGCTGTGAAGCTGGGGGTGGAATTCCGCTTTGGCCAGGACATCCAGAGCCTGGACCACGCGGGCGACCGCATCAACGGCGTGTGGATCGACGGCAAGCTGGAAACCGCCGACCGCTACGTGCTGGCCCTGGGCAGCTATTCGCCGCAACTGCTCAAGCCCCTGGGCATCAAGGCCCCGGTGTATCCACTCAAGGGTTACTCCCTGACCGTGCCGATCACAAACCCGGCGATGGCACCGACCTCGACCATCCTCGACGAAACCTACAAGGTCGCCATCACCCGTTTCGACAACCGCATCCGCGTGGGCGGCATGGCCGAGATCGCCGGTTTCGACCTGTCGCTCAACCCGCGCCGGCGCGAAACCCTGGAGATGATCGTCAACGACCTCTACCCCCAGGGCGGCGACCTGGCCCAAGCCAGTTTCTGGACCGGCCTGCGCCCCACCACCCCGGACGGCACGCCGATTGTGGGCGCCACACCGTTTCGCAACCTGTTCCTGAACACCGGACACGGTACACTCGGCTGGACCATGGCCTGTGGCTCTGGTCGCCTGTTGGCCGATCTGATGGCGAAGAAAACCCCGCAGATCAGCGCCGAAGGCCTCGATATTTCCCGTTACGGCAATCACCAGGAGGCGACACCCCATGTCAATCCAGCGCCAGCTCACCAATGAGCGCATGAGCCAGATCGTCGTTCACAACGGCACGGTGTACCTGGCCGGGCAAGTGGCCGACGACCTGGATAGCGGGATCGAGCAACAGACCCGTGAAGTGCTGGGCAACCTCGAGCGTTTGCTGGACCTGGCCGGGACCGACAAGAACCGCCTGTTGTCGGTGACCATCTACCTGAAGCACGTCGCCGATTTCGCCGGCATGAACGCGGTGTGGGACAAGTGGCTGCCCAAAGGCGTGGCACCTGCCCGGGCCACGGTGGAAGCCAACCTGTGCGAGCCGCGCATCCTGATCGAGTTGTCGGTCGTGGCCGCTTTGCCGTAACAACGATCCCTCTTGCGGTGCTGTCGCAGGCCCAGGCCTGCGGCTCGCACCGCTTTTTATTTCCCATGTCTGCCTAGAAGCCTGCCGCCATGCGCCCTGCCCGTGCCCTGATCGACCTCCAAGCCCTGCGTCACAATTACCAACTGGCCCGCGAAGTGACGGGCGCCAAGGCACTGGCCGTCATCAAGGCTGACGCCTATGGCCATGGTGCGGTGCGCTGCGCCCAAGCCTTGGAGGGCGAGGCGGACGGTTTCGCCGTGGCCTGCATCGAGGAAGCCCTGGAACTGCGGGCCGCGGGCATCCGTGCGCCGGTGCTGCTGCTGGAAGGTTTTTTCGAGGCTGACGAGTTGGCACTGATCGTCGAACACGACTTTTGGTGCGTGGTGCATTCACTGTGGCAACTGGAGGCGATTGAGCAGGCGTCGGTGGCCAAGCCGCTGAATATCTGGCTCAAGCTCGATTCCGGCATGCACCGCGTGGGCTTGCACCCCGACGACTACCAGAACGCTTACCAACGGCTGCTAGCCAGCGGCAAAGTGGCGAAAATCGTGCTGATGAGCCATTTCGCCCGCGCTGATGAACTGGACAGCGCCGCCAGTGCCCGGCAAGTCGAAGTGTTCGAGGCGGCCCGCCAGGGCCTGTCGGCGCAGATCAGCCTGCGCAACTCGCCGGCGGTGCTGGGCTGGCCGAACATCCCCAGCGACTGGGTGCGCCCGGGCATCATGCTGTACGGCGCCACGCCTTTCGAGCAGCAGCAGGCATTGGCCGCGCGCCTGCAACCGGTGATGAGCCTGGAATCGAAGGTGATTTGCGTGCGCGAACTGCCGGCCGGTGAGCCGGTGGGTTATGGCGCGCAGTTCATCGCGCCGCGGCCGATGCGCATCGGCGTGGTCGCCATGGGCTATGCCGATGGTTACCCGCGCCAGGCGCCGACCGGTACCCCGGTGCTGGTGGCCGGCCAGCGCAGCCAATTGCTGGGCCGGGTGTCGATGGACATGCTGTGCATCGACCTGACCGATGTACCCCAGGCGGGCCTCGGCTCACCGGTGGAGCTGTGGGGCAAGCACATCCTCGCCAGCGACGTCGCGGCCGCTGCGGGCACCATTCCCTACCAGATCTTCTGCAACCTGCGCCGCGTGCCAAGGCTCTATAGCGGTAGCTAGCGGTGAGTGGGCCGCGGCACTGCCGAACGGCCCGGGTGGATTGCGCCCCAAGTGTTGTAAATACTGAACGCTGTCGCCATGATACCGCTCATTATTCATACAACCTGAATCCTGGGAGGCTAATGCATTGGACGTCGGTGAACGACTGCAATCCATCCGTAAACTGAAAGGTCTTTCGCAGCGTGAGCTCGCCAAACGGGCGGGCGTCACCAATAGCACCATTTCGATGATCGAGAAAAACAGTGTCAGCCCCTCCATCAGCTCCTTGCGCAAGGTGCTGGGCGGCATTCCCATGTCCATGGTCGAGTTCTTCTCCGAAGAAATCCTGCAGGAGAAACCGACCCAGGTTGTTTATAAAGCCAACGAACTGATCGATATTTCCGATGGCGCCGTGACCATGAAGCTGGTGGGCAAGGCCCATCCGAGCCGTGCCATCGCGTTTCTCAGTGAAATTTACCCGCCGGGTGCCGATACGGGTGAAGAAATGCTCGTCCACGAAGGCGAGGAAACCGGGATTCTGCTCGAAGGACGGCTTGAACTGGTGGTGGGGCTTGAGACTTTTATCCTCGAAGCCGGCGACAGCTACTACTTTGAAAGCACCAAGCCCCATCGTTTTCGCAACCCGTTCGATGCGCCGGCGCGACTAATCAGCGCAGCCACGCCCGCGAACTTCTAAGAAAAGAGGCGTCCTGCAAGGCTTGCAGAGGTGCCCGAAGCTGTACATCGCTGCGCTTAATCTCCCCTTCGACTTTAGGGTTGTTTCAGTGTGGCGGGACAACCGTTATACTTTCGCCCGCCCGCGAAACCGTGGCCGTGGGCGTGACTAGCCACCATTGAGGGTGTACGTGTGAACCTAATTATGAAAATGCTGGCTGTACCAGCAACCGTATTGGCCCTTTGGGCAGTCAGCGCTCAAGCTGCGACCAATGACGATATTGCCAAGCGCCTTGAGCCGGTTGGCCAGGTCTGCGTCCAGGGCAAAGAGTGCAAAGGGATGGAAGTCGCAGCCTCGGCTGGCGGCGGTGGTGCAAGAACAGCCGATGACATCGTTGCCAAGCACTGCAACGCGTGCCACGGCACGGGCCTGTTGGGCGCACCGAAAGTGGGTGACACCGCAGCCTGGAAAGAACGTGCCGATCACCAGGGCGGCCTCGACGGCATCCTGGCCAAGGCCATCACCGGGATCAACGCGATGCCACCTAAAGGCACCTGCTCCGATTGCTCCGATGACGAGCTCAAGGGCGCCATCAAGAAGATGTCTGGCCTCTAACAGGCAGCCATCTACCGCGAAAAAGCCGCTTACGAGCGGCTTTTTTGTGCCTGCGATTTGGCCAGGAGGCTGGTCATCGGCGCCAAGACCCGGCAAGCTCGGGCTCACCTCAATTCATGGAATGGTCGGGAGGAGTAGATGGTGCAGTCCTGTTCAATCGAGCGCGGGGTCGACGATGTACTCGCCCGTTTGCCCGCGCATATCCACCTGGGCTTACCCCTCGGGTTGGGCAAGCCCAACGGGTTCGTCAACGCCCTGTACCGGCGCATCGCCCAGTTGCCTGAGCGCCGCTTGACGATCTACACCGCCCTGAGCCTCGGCCGCCCGGCCCTGGGCGATGGCTTGCAACGGCGGTTTCTGGAGCCGTTTGTGGAGCGGGTGTTCGGCGACTATCCGGAACTGGACTACCTTGCCGACCTGCGCCGCGACAGCCTGCCCGCCAATATCCGCGTGCAGCAATTTTTCATGCAGCCCGGCAGCCTGCTCCACAGCGCCCCGGCCCAGCGCGACTACGTCAGCAGCAACTACAGCCACGCCGCGCGGGATATCAACGCGGCCGGGCTCAACCTGGTGGCCCAAATGGTGGCCCGCGACCCGGGGCAGCCGGAGCGCTTGAGTTTGAGCTGCAACCCGGACATCACCCTCGACTTGCTGCCGATGATCGCCAAGCGCCGTGCCGCGGGGGAAACCATCCTCATGCTCGGCCAGGTTCACGCTGACCTGCCGTTCATGCCAGGGGACTCGGAAATCGACGCCCAGGCGTTCGATTTCCTGATCGACAGCGATGACCGCACCACGCTGTTTTCCACGCCGAATATGCCAGTGGTTTTGCAGGATCACTTCATTGGCCTGCACGCCAGCACCCTGGTGCGCGACGGCGGCACCTTGCAGATCGGCATTGGCTCCATGGGCGATGCGCTGACCGCCGCGTTGTTGGCGCGCCAGGCCGATAGCGAAGGCTATCGCGCCTTGTTGGCAGAGATGGACCTGGCGCCGTGGCAGGCGCTGATCGACCGCGAAGGCGGCGTCGAACCCTTCGCCAAGGGCCTTTACGGTTGCAGCGAAATGTTCGTCAACGGCTTGCTGGTGCTGGTGGACGCCGGCATCGTGCGGCGCAAGGTCTACCCGGACGAGGCCCGCCAAGCCCAGGCCAACGCCGGCACCCTGGACGAAGCGGCGCAGGCCGATGGCGTCTCGGTGCACGGCGGGTTCTTTCTCGGCCCGCGCACTTTCTACGAGCGCGTGCGCGAGTTGCCCCAGGCCAAGCGCGGCGAATTCAACATGACCGCCATCAGCTACATCAACGAGTTGTATGGCCAGGAGCCACTTAAGCGCTTGCAGCGCCTGGATGCGCGGTTTATCAACAGCGCGTTCACCGTGACCCTGCTGGGCGCCGGGGTGGCCGATCAGTTGGAGGACGGCCGGGTGCTCAGCGGCGTAGGCGGGCAATACAACTTCGTGGCCCAGGGCCATGCGCTGGAAGGCGCGCGCTCGATCTTGATCCTGCGCAGTTGGCGCGAGGCGGGCGGCGAGGTCAGTTCCAACATCCTCTGGGAGTACGGCCATTGCACCATTCCACGGCACTTGCGCGACGTGGTGGTGACCGAGTACGGCATCGCCGACCTGCGCGGCAAAACCGACGCCCAGGTGATCGAAGCGCTGCTCAACATCACCGATTCGCGGTTCCAGCAGGATTTGATCGAGCAGGCGCAACAGGCTGGCAAGCTGCAGAAGGGTTTTCGCCTCAACCCCAGGTTCACCGACAACAGCCCGCAACGCCTGGAAGCGATCGGCGCACGCCACGCACGGCTGTTTCCCGAGTACCCCTTGGGGACGGATTTCACTGGCGAGGAGCAGGATTTGCTGCGGGCGCTGAACTGGCTCAAGAGCAAGTTCAAGCTCAGCGAGATGCTGGAGTTGGGCAAGGCTGCCCTGGATGCACCGGAGCCGGAGCGTTTCCCGCGCCACTTGGAACGCATGGAACTGCTCAAGCCCCAGGGCTTCAAGGAAGAGCTGTACCAGCGCTTGCTGCTGGCGGGGTTGCAGGCGACGGCGCGGGGCACCGCGCAGCCCTGACCTCAAGCCTGTGGGAGCAGGCTTGCCCGCGAAGCGGTTTGTCAGCCGGCACATCGGGTGGCTGATACACCGCAATCGCGGGCGAGCCCCACAGGCGTCTTGTACACCGCAGCGACGTTGTTGCTACCGCTGCTTAGAGAAAGGTCACCACACCACCGGCCAGGGATTTGACCCGGGCCAGGGATTCCACGCGGTAGCCTTGGGCGTCCAGTTCGGCGCGGCCGCCCTGGAACGATTTTTCGATCACGATGCCCAGGCCGGCCACGGTGGCGCCGGCCTGTTTGATGATGGAAATCAGCGCCTGGGACGCCTTGCCGTTGGCCAGGAAGTCATCGATGACCAGCACGCGGTCGCTGCTGGTCAGGTGGCGCGGGGAGATCGCCACGGTGCTTTCCACTTGCTTGGTGAACGAGTACACGGTCGCCGACAGCAGGTTTTCGGTTAGGGTCAGGGACTGGTGCTTGCGGGCGAAAATCACCGGCACGCCCAGGTTCAGGCCGGTCATGATCGCCGGTGCGATGCCCGAGGCTTCGATGGTGACGATCTTGGTGATGCCTGAATCCTTGAACAACGCGGCGAATTCGTCGCCGATCAACTTCATCAGCGCCGGGTCGATCTGGTGGTTCAAAAAGGCATCCACCTTCAGGACCTGATCGGAAAGCACGATGCCTTCTTCGCGGATTTTCTTGTGCAGTGCTTCCATGAAGCTTTCCTCTAATGACGCCGTGTGCGTCCAGGGCTGGTGAAAAAGTGGGCGATTCTAGCGCTTTAACATCGCGCGTATATCCGCCAATGCGGTATTGCCGCGAACGGCTTTGACTTCGGTGGGGGTGTCGTCGTTGCCTTCCCAGGCCAGGTCGTCCGGCGGCAGTTCATCGAGGAAGCGGCTGGGCGCGCAATCGATGATCTCGCCGTACTGCTTACGCTTGGCGGCGAAGGTGAATGCCAGGGTCTGGCGCGCGCGGGTAATGCCCACGTAGGCCAGGCGGCGTTCCTCTTCGATGGTGTCGGCTTCGATGCTGGAGCGGTGGGGGAGGATTTCCTCCTCCATGCCCATGATGAAGACGTAGGGAAACTCCAGGCCTTTGGAGGCATGCAAGGTCATCATCTGCACGCCTTCGGCGTTTTCTTCTTCTTCCTGCTGACGTTCGAGCATATCGCGCAACACCAGTTTGCCGATGGCTTCTTCGATGGTCATTTCGCCATCTTCGTCTTTTTCCAGGGTGTTCTTCAGGGCTTCGATCAGGAACCAGACGTTGCTCATGCGGTAGTCCGCGGCTTTGTCGCTGGAGCTGTTGGTGCGTAGCCAGTTCTCGTAGTCGATGTCCATGACCATGCTGCGCAGGGCCGAGATGGGGTCTTCGCCAGCGCACTGCTCGCGCACCTTGTCCATAAAACGCTTGAAGCGTCCCAGGCGATCGGTGAAGCGCGAGTCCAGGTGCTCGCCCAGGCCGATTTCGTCGGTGGCGGCGTACATCGAGATTTTGCGTTCGGTGGCGTAGTTGCCGAGTTTTTCCAGGGTGGTCGAGCCGATTTCCCGGCGCGGCACGTTAATCACCCGCAAAAAGGCGTTGTCGTCGTCCGGATTGACCAATAGGCGGAAGTACGCCATCAGGTCTTTCACTTCCTGGCGTCCGAAAAAGCTGTTGCCCCCCGACAGACGGTACGGGATCTGGTGGTGCTGCAACTTCAGCTCGATCAGCTTGGCCTGGTAGTTGCCGCGGTACAGGATGGCGAAATCGCTGTAGGGGCGGTCGGTGCGCAGGTGCAGGGTCAGCAGCTCGACGGCCACGCGCTCGGCTTCGGCGTCTTCGTTGCGGCAGCGGATCACGCGGATTTCGTCGCCGTGGCCCATGTCGCTCCACAGTTGTTTTTCAAACTCGTGGGGGTTGTTGGAGATCAGCACGTTGGCGCAGCGCAGGATGCGGCTGGTGGAGCGGTAGTTCTGCTCCAGCATCACCACTTTCAGGGACGGGTAGTCGTCCTTGAGCAGCATCAGGTTTTCCGGGCGGGCGCCGCGCCAGGCGTAGATCGACTGGTCGTCGTCGCCGACCACGGTGAACTGGTTGCGTTTGCCGATCAGCAGTTTCACCAGCAGGTATTGGCTGGCGTTGGTGTCCTGGTATTCGTCCACCAGCAGGTAGCGCACCTTGTTCTGCCACTTTTCGAGGATGTCGGCGTGTTCCTGGAACAGCTTGACCGGCAGCAGGATCAAGTCGTCGAAGTCCACCGCGTTGAACGCCTTGAGCGTGCGCTGGTAGTGGGTGTAGACGATGGCGGCGGTCTGTTCCTTGGGGTTGCGCGCGTTTTCCAGGGCCTCGGGGGGCAGGATCAAGTCGTTTTTCCAGGAGCCGATCATGTTCTTGATCTCGTCGACGCCGTCGTCGCCCGAGTATTCCTTTTGCATGATGTCGGTCATCAGGGACTTGACGTCGGTTTCGTCGAAAATCGAGAAACCGGGTTTGTAGCCCAGCCGCGCGTGTTCCTTGCGGATGATGTTCAGGCCCAGGTTGTGGAAGGTGCACACGGTCAGGCCACGGCCCTCGCCGCCCTTGAGCAGGGTGCCGACCCGCTCTTTCATCTCCCGCGCGGCCTTGTTGGTGAAGGTCATGGCGACGATGTACTGGGCACGGATGCCGCAGTTCTGGATCAGGTGGGCGATTTTGCGCGTGATAACGCTGGTTTTGCCGGAGCCTGCGCCGGCGAGCACCAAAAGAGGGCCGCCGACGTAGTTCACGGCTTCTTGCTGCCGGGGATTGAGTCGGGACATGACGAAAAGGGGGGTCGCTTGCGAAATGGGCGGGCATTTTAACAGGCTGGAAAGATTCTGCGGCCTCTGTGCGACTTGTGACGTAGCACTCGATCTAAATTTGCCGCTTTTGCTACTTTGCCGCAGGATGCGCGCTGAATGTACGGCGACAACGTGCGAGTTAGAGCGGTACAAGATAGCGGTTGATAATCAATACCATTGGTCATTGTTTATCGGCGCGTCATAATGCCCCCCGCCACCATTTTTATGCAGAGTCTAGGGAGCCAGCTTGTCCACGCCTGTCGAACCCGTGCGTTTGCTGCTATTGGCCCCGGAGCCAACGTGGGCGGCGTTGTTGCGCGAGTGTCTGGTGCCTCTGGGGGACGCGGCGGTGCTTATCAGCGCGCCGGACTGGGAATCGGTCAGCCGCCTGTTCGAGGGTGATCGCACCGCGGTCTTACTGACCGTTCCCGCTCTGCAACCGGCGCCGGGCAGTTGCCATCTGCCCACCGTGCTGCTGTTGGAGCAAGAGCCCCTGACCATCCCCGATGGCGTCAGCGACTGGCTGACCCGCGTAGCGCTGGACGCCGAGACCCTGCGCCGCTGCCTGCGCCACGTGCGCGAGCGCGGCCTGCTGGAAAACACCCTGCAACGCCTGGCCGAACAAGACCCGTTGACCGGCATTGCCAACCGCCAGGGCTTCCACACCCTGCTGGCCGCGCGCCTGGCAGAAAACGAAGGCCGCGGCCTGGCCCTCGGGCACCTGGACCTGGACAACTTCCGCCACGCCAACGACGCCCTCGGCCACCAGGCCGGCGACCGCTTGATCCTGCAAGTGGTGGCGCGGCTCAAGAGCCAGTTGGAGGCGGGCGATCAAGTGGCGCGCCTGGGCAGCGACGAATTCGCCCTGCTGATCGACACCCGTCGCGCGCCGCAACGGGCCGAATGGATGGCCGAGCGCATTGTCGAGGCGATGTCCGAGCCCTATTGGGTCGATGGCGAAAGCCTGCTGATCGGGTGCAGCCTGGGCATGGCCCATGCCCGCGCCCAGGCTGGCGCCGACCCGCTGATGTGGCACGCCCATATCGCCATGCAGCAGGCCAAGAGCACCCAGGGTTGCACCTTTCATATCTTCAACGAGCGCATCAACCGCAACGCCCGCAGCCTCGCCGATCTGGAAAGCGAACTGCGCCGCGCCTTGCGCCGCGATGAGCTGGAGCTGCATTACCAGCCACGGATGAACCTGGCAGACGGGCAGATCGTCGGCCTCGAAGCCCTGGTGCGCTGGCGCCACAGTGAACGCGGGCTGCTGCCGCCCAGCGAGTTCGTGCCGCTGGCCGAGCAAAGCGGCTTGATCGTGCCCCTGGGTTACTGGGTGATCTCCCGCGCCCTGCGGGACATGCAGGACCTGCGTGAACGCGGCCTGGCGCCGCTGCACATGGCGATCAACCTGTCGTTCCGCCAGTTCCAGGACAGCCAGTTGCTGCCGACCCTCAGCCGCTTGATCGCCGAGCGGGGCGTGGACGCGCAATGGTTGGAGTTCGAGCTGACCGAGACGGCCGTGATGCGCCGCAGCGACCTGGTCAAGCAAACCATGGACGCCCTTGGGCGCCTGGGCGTGCGCTTTTCGCTGGATGATTTCGGTACCGGGTTTTCCTCGTTCGTACACCTCAACAGCCTGCCCATCGCCCTGCTCAAGATCGACAAGAGCTTTGTCGGCGGCATGGAAGAGCGCGAAGAAAACCGCAAACTGGTGCACGCGATGATTAACCTGGCTCACAACCTCCACCTGGAAGTGGTCGCCGAAGGCGTGGAAACCCCCCAGCAACTGGCACTGCTGCGCGGTTACGGCTGCGACCAGGTGCAGGGCTACCTGATAAGCAAACCCGTACCGCTGGCGCAATTGGTGGACTACCTCACCCTCGGCCATGACCGGCAAACGGTGTTGAGGGGCTAACCCCCCCCGACAATTCACCTCTGCGGGGACAACGGCCTTACTCCTACCAATTCGTCACCGCCACTCAGGGCCGCCCTCGCGAGCAGGCCCGCTCCCACAGCGGAGAAATGAACATCCCAACCCCACCACAGTTCCACTGTGGGAGCGGGCTTGCCCGCGATGAGGCCGGTACAGTCGTTAGATATTTATCGGCAGGAATACCGCTATCGCGGGCGAGCGGAGCGCCGCCCGGCCCGCTCCACTAGGTCGCTGGCAACCCCGCCCCTTCCTGCGACTCGCGGCGGATCATGCGTTTCATTTTCCATTCAAACGCCAGGGTCAGGCTCACCGCCGCGCACGCCAGCCCCAATGCCAGGCCCCACCAGACGCCGGTCGGGCCCCAGTCGAGGGTGAACGCCATCCACCACGCGGCCGGTGCGCCAATCAACCAATAGCAACCCAGGCCTACCAGGAAGGTGGTTTTGGCGTCCTTGAGCCCGCGAATGGCGCCCATGGCGATGGTTTGCGTGCCGTCGAACAGCTCGAACCACGCCGCCACCGCCAGCAGGCTCACGGCCAGTTGGATGACCTCGGCGAACGCCGGGTCGTTGTGGTCCAGGAACAACCCGACCAGTTGGTTAGGCAGCAGCCAGAACACCATGGCAAAGCCGAGCATCGCCGCGCCGCCGAACAAGATCCCCACGCGCCCGGCCAGCCGTGCGTCCAGCAATTGCCCGGCGCCGTAATGCTGGCCGATGCGCATGGTGATCGCGTACGACAGCCCCGCCGGCACCATGAACGCCACGGAGACGATCTGGATGGCGATCTGGTGAGCGCCCAGTTGCGTACTGCCCATGCTGCCCATGCACAGCGCGGCGAAGGCGAACAAACCGACTTCCACCGCGTAGGTGCCGCCAATCGGCAGGCCCAGGCGCCAGAGTTCGCGCAGGTACTGGCGGTTGGGTCGCGACAGGCCCCGGCGCAGCGGGTAGGCGTCATACGCTGGGTGGCGGCGAATGTGCCAGGCCAGCGCCAGGGCCATGCAGTTGGCGACGATCGCAGTCACCAGGCCGATGCCCATCAGGCCCAGTTTCGGCAGGCCGAACATGCCGGTGATGAGGGCGTAATTGAGCAGGAAGTTGGCCACGGTGCCGATCAAGCTGATGACCATTACCGGGGTGGCGCGGCCGATGGCGCTGGTAAAGCCGCGCAGGGCCATGAAGCTCAGGTAGCCGGGCAGGGCGAAGGGCAGGATCAGCAGAAATTGGCCGGCGGCCAGCACGTTGGTTTCGGTCTGGCCGAACAGCAGCAACAGCGGTTTGAGGTTCCATAGTGCCAGGCCGGCGACCAGCGCCATCAGCCACGCCAGCCACAGGCCGGCCTGGGTCAGGCGTGCGGCGCCTTCGATGTCCCCCGCGCCTTTGCGGATCGCCACCAGGGTGCCGACGGCAGCGATCACACCGATGCAGAAAATCGACACGAAGGAATAGGTGGCCGCCCCCAAACCACCGCCGGCCAATGCTTCGGGGCTGATCTTGGCCATCATCAGGGTGTCGGTGAGCACCATCAGCATGTGCGCCAACTGCGAGGCAATCAGCGGCCCGGCCAGCCGTAGGATGGCCCAGAGTTCGGTGCGTGCTGGATGCTGCATGGTCATCTGGCCCTTTTGCTCGCAATGACAGAAAACCAAGGATTCTCGGCGCTTACGGGCATTTGCACAAAGGGATAAAAACGATTGGTGGCATGATTAAAACTCATGCTGAGAGTTTGTTTGCTACTGTTGGCCGTTCATTACTTGGAGCCCCCCGATGCCCCGCCGCCTACCGCCCCTTTATGCCTTGCGCGCCTTTGAAGCGGCCGCGCGGCACAGTTCGTTCACCCGCGCCGCGCAGGAATTGTCCATTACCCAAAGTGCGGTCAGCCGCCATGTGCGCACCCTCGAAGAGCACTTCGCCTGCCGATTGTTTTTGCGCAACGGGCGCAACCTGCAACTGACCGAAGCGGCGCGCCTGCTCCTGCCCGGCGTGCGCGAAGGTTTCAGCGCCCTGGAGCGGGCGTGCAACGTGCTGCGCGCCGAGGACGACATCCTGCGCATGAAGGCGCCGTCCACACTGACCATGCGCTGGTTGCTGGCGCGTTTGAGCCGTTTTCGCCACTTGCAGGCCGGCAATGAAGTGCAGTTGACCAGCGCCTGGATGGACATCGACGCGGTGGACTTCAACCACGAACCGTTCGATTGCGCGGTGCTGCTGGGCAGCGGTAGCTTCCCCCCGGATTGGGAGGTGAGTTTTCTGTTCCCCGAAGAGCTGATCCCGGTGGGCGCGCCGAACTTGCTCAACGACCAGCCCTGGGATGTGCAGCGCCTGGCCAACACCGAGTTGCTTCACCCCACGCCCGACCGCCGCGACTGGCGCAACTGGCTGGAACGCATGGGGTTGGCGGGGCAGGTGTCGCTCAAGGGCGGGCAGGTGTTCGATACCCTGGAGTTGGGCATGATTGCCGCCGCCCGCGGTTATGGCGTGTCCATGGGCGACCTGCTGATGGTGGCCGAGGACGTGGCTCAGGGGCGCTTGAGCCTGCCGTGGCCCACCGCAGTCGCCAGCGGCGATGGCTATTACCTGGTGTGGCCCAAGACCCGCCCCGGCGGTGAGCGTTTGCGGCGCTTGAGCGACTTTCTACAGGGTGAAGCCCAGGCCATGGTGCTCCCGGATGTCGAGCATTTGAGCTGACGCCTTCAGGCGTTGCTGGGGCGGTATTGCAGGGCCTCGGCCAGGTGTTCGCGGGTAATGCCAGGGGCTTGCTCCAGGTCGGCCAAGGTGCGGGCAACCTTGAGCAAACGGTGGGCGGCGCGCAGGGACAGGGTCAGGCGTTCGCACGCGGTTTCCAGCCAGGCTTCATCGGCCAGGGCCAAGCGGCAATGCTGGCGCAGCCCCGGCAGGTCGAGGAAGGCATTGGCGCAACCCTGGCGCTGTTGCTGGCGCTCGCGGGCTTGGGCGACAAGGCGTGCCGCGCTGGCGGTGTCGCCGCCGGGTTGGGCGGTGGGGTTGAGGGCGGTGGCTTCGCGGGCGACGGTCAGGTGCAGGTCGATACGGTCGAGCAGCGGCCCCGAGAGCTTGTTGCGGTAACGCTGGATCTGCTCCGGCGTGCAGCGGCACCGCCCGCTGGGTTCGCCTAGGTAGCCGCAAGGGCAAGGGTTCATCGCCGCCACCAGTTGGAACCGCGCCGGGAAACGCACCCGGTCGCGGGCCCGGGCGATCACGATATGGCCCGATTCCAGGGGCTCGCGTAGAACCTCCAGGACCTTGCGGTCAAACTCCGGCATTAGAATCATTGGCTACACTGCGTACGTAGCAGGAGGGTTCGCATGTTGCTTCTATGGCCCAGCAAAAAAGCTTTCTCATCGGTTCAAGACACAGTCCGAGCTGCGGGGCTGGATGCGTTGATAACTGAAAAAGAAAAAAGGTCGGTATCGAATTATCCCATACCTTTGATTTTCGATGAGGTGCGCGGTGAGGTAGTTCGGGAGATGCACGAATTTCTATATGAAAAATCGTTTTTCTCGGAATATTATAAATCAGATAAAACCGTGAAGACTTATGCTGAGTGTATTCTAAGTTGGTTGAAATATACGGCCCTATCTAAGGTGGACTGGCCCTATGCTGACGCTAGGGATATAGCTTTATATAGAAACTCAATGAAGTCGAAAGATGATGGTAGAACACCCCTCAGCGCAGCAACCATAAATTTAAGACTTGCTGTTGTCTACGAATTTTATAAGTTCTATTGGGCGAAAAAAATTCGTGAAGGGAGTGCGGATCAGAGTGTTTACGCTTACAAGCTAAATCAAATGAGAGTCAGAAAGGTCCGCGTTAAGTCCACAAAAAAAAGACCAAGAGCACTTACTCAAGATTCTAGCTTAAGACTTATGCAACATTTGCGAGGCGTACACCGTGTGATATTTGCATGGACTCTTACCACAGGCCTTAGGGTCGGCAGTGTATTGAGTATTAAAAGCTCCCAGATAGAGCTTCTGAACCTTCGCTCATCCGATGGATTCATCGAGGTTTTGGCGAAAGGTGGAAAAATCCAAAAGGCATACGTCGCGCGGGCTCTGTTAACTGAAACAAATATGTATGCGGATGTGGTTCGTACGTTAAACCAAATGAAGTCGTCTCCATGGTTAGTTGATGAGACGTTATTCTTCATTAATGAAAAAGGCGCGCCGGTAACAAGGTCGTGTTACTACGCAGCTTACAAGCGTGCATGCAAGCAATTAAGTATAAACTCTCACCCACATCAAGCGAGAACGACTTTTGCAACTTTCATGGAGCGGCAATTGTTTAAGGCGGCACAAAACTTGGGGATAGATCACGTAAAGATAGTTCAGGGGCTATTAGGCCACTCAAGTTCTGACACCACCCAGAGCTATCTTGAGAGAATTTCCGGTAGTCACGTTGAGGTGCTGGGAATCTTGGAGAAATACGCGGCAGTGTTAGGTGGTGCTAATGAGGAATGAAATTTTAGCTACGTTTTTTGATCACAATCGACAGCGGTATGAAAATTTTGATTTTAGTCTAGCTAATCTACATACACAGATATCCATAGACCTAAGAAATGCGTTCGAAGAGTTAACAGGTCATTATAATAGTCGAAGTAGGCATCAAGCCTGGAGGTCTACTAAAGACTTTATGTCTTTTCTATCAGATGTCAATGTGCGCACAGATGATGATCGTACAAATTTTCTGGAGCAATACGCAAAATCACTAAATGAAAATTCGAGGCTACGCAAAACAAACGGCACCCATTATAATTTTGCGGCAAAAATTGTTAGATGCGTTGCTGAAGCCTCTGTAGGTACTCTTTGGAATATACAAGAGTATCCTTTTATGAGGTTTGTGAGGGAAGAGGTTTCACTCAGAGATAATGATATCTCTGCGAAGGAATTAAATAAAATAGTCGAGGTATGCAAAAGAGAAATAGCGGAGATACAAATCGCTATAGATGTTCGGCGGCAAGTGGAAAAAGGGGAAGCAATCTCCCATCCTGACTTAGATAGCTGCTCTATACTGGCACTTAGAAGGCTCATCCGTTTAGAAGGGCAAGGTGTTTGGACTCAGTTACAGATGGGTGAAATGCATCAAGGGAGGTTAGGGGCGTCTGGCTTGAGGCGTCTATCTAAATTCCGTGAGTTGACCATGCGAACTTGCTTACCTATATATTTGTTGATGATGGTTGAGTCCGCTGCTAACCCGATGGCATTGATGGAAGTTAATGTTGAATGTATTGAGCCACATCCAACCGACGACACGATGGTGTATTTTTCTTGGAACAAGCCTCGAGCTCAGAAGGAACAATCATTACCGTTTCTAAAGAGTGGAAAATTCGCTGTGCCGGCGTTGGTAGATCTCATTAAAGCGCTGACGAATTCAATTCGGCCTTTAGCACAGCCGTGCGATAAAGAGTTGCTATTCATCGTCCGTACCGGAGAAATATCCAGGCGTGTGTCTGTTCAAAGTCTTCATAATCAACTTAAAGATTTTAGAAATCTGCACGTTCTGAAATATTTCACATTTAGTGATATAAGAAAGGCCGTCGCATCGCTTATCAGACGCGAATATAAGTCAACAAAAGTGGTTTCAGAATTTTTGCAGCATAAAAGCCAAAGAACCACATCGTTGTATTTGAAGGATAAAGCGTCAGTTCAGAATAGCTTTGAACGGTTATCTCATTTTCAAGGCCAAATGATAAATTTAATTGCGTCGAATACATCTACATTGGCAGATCCGTATATAACTGTTTTTGGATTAACATGTGCATCTCCCCTTGACGGAACGATAGGTGAGTCTAGACGTGGAAAGCCATGTTTAGAATTTACCAGTTGTGCGACCTGCAAGAATGCAATAATTATTAAGGATGACCCTGTCTATATAGCTCGTCTCCTCAAGACAAGACAGTGCCTAGAAAAAATGGAGAAAGATAGTCATCTCAGTGCGGATCTAATGCTTAGGTATGATGCAGAGTTTCGAACTACGTTAGAGATCATAACCAAGGAAATTATCCCTCAGGTACTTCCAGAAGTAACTGATCAGGCCCTTTTGCTCGTGGATACAATTCCAGACATACCGTTGGTTTATTAGTATGAGAATTGCAGAGGTAAGTGAAGAGCTGAAGCCAGACAACATTATTATCTCGGGGCTGGGGTCAAGAGGAATAGATTATTTTGCTGATGAATGGGTGTTTATTTATAGAATCGAAAGATCGGTTGCGGACAAGCCCGTTGTATTTAGCTGGCCATTGTTGCTGAAAGGTTTTCTACAGTCGAATGCACATGTTAACGGATTTCCGGATGTGCTCAAAAAGATCGCAGCGTGCTTTCTGTTGGGGCTAGGAGGTATTTCCTATGCGCCTTCTACATCAAAGACCCAAATCATATGGGTGCGAAATTTTTTATTGCACTTGAACGCCGAAGGGCATTACCGTCTTTCGACAATAACTGCTAGGCAAATACAATCTGCGTTCAATCGATACCATAAAAATGGTATGAGTGGAGAGCTTAACACTGCGGCGACTGTCAAACAGCGTATGGGAATAGTTAGCAAAATATATAGATTGGGCAGATATATTGATGATGGATTGATCGAAGATCCCTTTCCGGAAAAATATAGGAAGAGGATTTCTGTCGGTCTAAAGCTATCCTTAAAGTGGGAAGCTCCTCCAGAGCCGGTGTGTCTGATGCTTCTACGGGAGTCGATATCTTTTGTTGAGTTGATGGCTGAAGATATAATTCGTATTTTTATTAAGTACACCGTCGGCGTTGATGCTGCTCTGGGAGGAACAAGTTACGTCAAAAAAAAGGTTTCAATAGCAGCTAGAAAATTTATTTCCGATGAATCATTTTCAAATAGCGAAGCCGCGAATAAGTTTATTATCGGGCTAAACGCAACGAAACCCCAAGACATCGCGTTTTTATTGAGGCATCTGTTGAGTGCTTGCTTTGTTATTATAAGCTATACGTCAGGCGCTCGAGTTAGTGAAGTACGACGAGCGGGTATGGGGAGCATTAAACGGGTTGAACACATTGAGGGTAGGGAATATCCCTATTACTTTGCACCGAGATCAAAAAAGCGATTTGATGCTTATCAGAACGCGAGTAATGGGGGCGAGGATGAAGATCACCCGTGGATTTTATCTCCCGCCGCGGAAGGTGCATTTAAGATTTTGGAAAGGGTATCGGAACCGGCTCGACTGAAAAGTGGACATAATAATCTATGGCTAGTAACAACGGGTAACGCTCTATGGCCATTCAGGCCTACGAAAGGATATGTGGTCGTCTCGGGATCTACGATCAACAAAAGATTAAATGATTTCGGAATTTTTATAGGATTAGAATCAAAAACAGGCTGGTCGGGTAAACTACATTCCCACATGGGCCGAAAACACTTCGCAAGATTCGTTGCTAAGCGAGATCGAACTGCCCTAGGTGATCTGGCAGTGCAGTATTCCCACACCTCTGCATTTAGTGTTGACATCAGTTATGCAAGTCCAGATTCTGAATTTAGACGATTAGTAAGGGAGGAATTAAATGTCGAAATGGAATCCATTGCTTCTGAGCTGGCAGGTTTATCACCAGATGATATCTATCTTAGTCCAGGCGCAAAAATAGGCGGTCGCTCTGTTGGTAAGTTCGTTGGGCAATTTAGAACCTCAAAAGAAGTAAAAATTCTTCTGGCTCGCGGGACGACGCTTGTTCCATGTCAGTGGGGAGTATGTATGTATAGACAAGAGACAAGCGCATGTAAGGGCAGTCGCCTGGAACCCAACCCTGCGGTAAAGTCCCCGGTAGTTTGCAAAGGATGCGCCAATTTTTTCGCTACACCAAAGCACTATCTTTGGTGGGAAAACTACAAGCAAGATAGCGTCAGATTGTTGAGGCAATCTAATATATCTTTACAGGCAAAGTTGATACTTGAATCACGCCTTGCAGAGGCGGAAGAAGTATTGAGTGATATTGGGAGGGCGGCAGGTGAGTAATACTAGAGCGAAGATAATAAACACTCTGTCTAATCTGTTTAAGTCAAACACTCAAGTCAGTGTGACTTTGCTAGCATCAGAGTCAGGAGTCAGTAGATCGTCGCTCTATAAATACTATCCAGATATTATCGCCAAATTAAAAGCGGACCACGATCGAAAGGAAATTCCCCCCATTGAACTGCAAGGCCTGAAACTTAGTATCCTAAGGCAAAAATTAGAAGAGCAACGCGATTTGGTAACGGCTCTTACAAGGATCTGCTCGGAGCAAATGATTGAGATTTCTGAATTGAATGCTCGTCTGCACGATGAGAAAGAATCGAAGGATCTAAAGATTGCATTCTTGCAAAGCCAACTGGCTAAAGGCAATAAGCCAAAACTCAAAACAGTGAAGTAACTGTGATTATTCGGACTTTGTCTGGTTTATTAAAGACAACTCTAGTCGCAATCTGTTAATCACATCTTCCTGTTTCATTGATTCTTCTTTGATTAGATAGCACCTAGCAAGAATGGTGATTGGATGCACCCCGATGCCAGATGCGAATTCATCCAGTTTTTCCAGAGACAGCGTTTTTAATCCCCTCTCAATATCGCTCACGTAGCTCTGGCTTGCCCCTACTTGCTCTTGGGATAAGCCTTTGCTAATTCTCGATTCTTTCAGTGCCTGACCTAGGGCTTTGCTCAATTCCAATTTGCATTCTCGCAAAAGGAATGATGAAGCCCTCATCGGCACAAAAGAGCTATACTCTGTAGAGTGTATTAATAAAAAATATATCGACAATTCTATTTTCGAAGATAGCAGTGTTAATAGAAGGGGGTTAAATGGAGCCGATTCAAAGCATCCTGGCGCGTAGTCAGTTGACTCGAAGCGTCATAGAGCTTCGAATAGGTCAAGATGTTGATGACTACTCTGAGTTTGATCGCGTAAATCATATTTCGATTTTGCTTGGATTTAAAAGTTTTTCTTCTTTTCAGTTTGTTATTGAATCGTGTGACGATGGCCAGTTTAATAAAATTGCACATGCGGTACTAAAGTCCATATGCCGTTTGCGACTTCCTCAGTAGACTGACCCATATTTTGAAATGGAGGTTCAGGGCAAAGATATTGTTGTTAATAGCATGTGGATTGGGCAGGACGGACTGAGAGAAATACGAGGTCCAAGACCTATGGTTGGTACGGTTCGAGCGGCTAATTTACGCAATAGGAATGAAAAGGTATATGTTCTAGAGCATGAGGAAGAATATAATTTGTGGCTTAACTACTGAATCGCCCCGGGTTTTCTAGACACTCTCCAGGCTCGCTGGACTGCCCCCGGCATCGTAGACATCTCCAGCCTATGCTTTGAGCATAGGAGGAAGTTTATGAGCACCCAACGATTCACGCCGGAATTCAAGGCAGAAGCCGTGAGGCAAGTTATTGAACGCGGATACTCCGTTGCGGAAACAGCCGAGCGCCTCGGCGTTTCGACCCACAGCCTCTACAAATGGGTCAAAGCCGTGACGCCTGACAAAACCGAGAAACAGGCCAGCGAGTTGCTCGAAGCCAAAAGCGAGATTTTGCGGCTGCGAGCCCAAATGCGACGCTTGGAAGAAGAGCGCGACATATTAAAAAAAGCAGCGCGGTACTTCGCCAGGGAACCCGAGTGAAATACCGCTTCATGAACGAGCACCGAGATCAATACGCGATCACTACGCTGTGTCGGGTTTTGCGAGTTGCTCGTGCCGGGTTCTATCAATGGCTACACAAGCCTGTTTCTGATCGCGAAAAAGAGAATGGTCGGCTGTTAGGGCTGATCCGCGACTCCTATGCGGCCAGTCGAGGTGTGTATGGCGCACGGAGGGTGTTTGCTGATTTGCGCGAGGCTGGAGAAAGTTGCGGCAAGCACCGTGTCGCGGCACTGATGCGCACCAATAAAATCAAGGCGCTCAGAGGATATAAAGCCCCGCGCGCAATCAAAGGCAGACCATCGATCATTGCCCCCAATCGACTTAACCGGGCCTTCACTGTCGATGCCCCTAATAAGGCTTGGGTGACCGATATCACTTACATCCGAACATGGCAGGGATGGCTATATCTGGCTGTCGTACTGGATCTCTACGCTCGCAAGGTGGTCGGCTGGTCAATGAAGCCAACGCTAGGCAAGGAGCTGGCGCTGGACGCGCTGCTCATGGCGGTATGGCGCCGTAAACCCAAAACCAGAGTCATCGTGCATTCGGACCAGGGTAGCCAATATGGTAGCGATGACTGGAAACGTTTTTGTCTGGCCAACCACCTCGAGCCGAGTATGAGCCGCCGAGGAAACTGCTGGGACAATGCCGTGGCTGAGTCTTTTTTCAGTAGCCTGAAAAAAGAACGCATCCGCAAGAGGATCTACAAAACCCGGGACATGGCCCGTGCCGACGTATTCGATTACATTGAGGCGTTTTACAACCGAGCGCGTCGTCACAGTCACCTGGGCGGCGTCAGTCCTGAGGCCTTTGAAAGTGCCTCACTTTGAGGCTGGAAAATGTCTACGATGCCGGGGGCAGTCCAACATTCATAAGGAAATAGATAATTAAGAGGCCCCGAAGGGGAGAGCACGCACGGCCCATCGTGTGTCCTTCGACCAGCAGTTTCTATGGTGCTGAGCCCCATATCGGCTGCTTGAATGGTCTAGGTGCGTTTTTCGGTTTCGACTAATCCTTACGAATTTTGCCAATTCCTACTCCACGTATTCGCCAAATTACAGCTCTGGCCTGGGTCAAGCTGACCTGCGTGTCCTCAAAAATTATCTTATATAGTTAATAGGGCGTGCGCAATTCTTTTTTCTTCAAAACCAGACCTAGATCTACAGTTTGTGTCCACCCGAAAAACCATGTCCTCAAACTAACATCTTGAATTAATTTGTTTGCACGTTCGTTCAAGTTTTTTTCTGAAATATGCCTCAAAGCTAGCTTCGCTATCTTTTGCTTCTCAGCGGGTGAAACATATGGGCACGATAGCAGATCAAAAAACATGAATACATTTTCTGCTTCGTCGGCCCAGCCTTTGCTGAGGAATCGAACAGAGGAGAACTCGACAGCGGTTGATACTAAATTATCGAATGCTGGTATACCCCCTATATAAGATAGTAAAAAAACTAACTGAAAATAGTCAAAGTTCTCCTTTATAGATATTTCCTGTTCAGGTCCGATATCAAACTCGAAAGTTCTTGATAACAACGGCATATCAAAAACGTACTCAACTCCAAATGTTCGCAGCACGATGAGTAAGTTCATCACCTCTATTTTGTGCTCGGGAAGGTCGTTATTCGCTTGGTTAATAATTAATCGGCCTTCGTCGACAATTTTTCTAATGAGTGTATCTTTTAAATCTGCGGGAAGAGGCTTCATGATCTTGGCGATCATGAGTATTATTTCCGAAATTTGGTACGTCTGTCTGACGCGTAGCGTCATTGAGTAATAGAAGAAAACAATATCAATGATGGCTGTTAAGAAAAAATATAGTGCATTATGCGCGGTATCGTTTTCAGATTTTATCTTCTTGCCTATCATCCTAGATAAGAATTTTTTGAACATTCCCAAGAAATAGTTTGCTGTTGCGTCATACGATCCCATCTCACCGATCGACCGTTTAACCGCAGTTATTGTCTGAACAACCGCAGCGGTGACGTTATCAATTCCTTTCAGAAATATTACGGTTGAATTTTTGCCGGACTCTTCATTTAGTTCTGATTTGAAATCGACGTACTTGTTAAAAAAAGAAGCGATATTAATGGATATATTATGCCGCGATATTGACGTACTGGTGATGTACGGTCTGACCTGGTCAGAAGTCTTACCATTGTTGATAGCGAGTTTGAATTCTGCAAGCGCGCCAGGAATAAGTTTCTTTAAAGCATCTTGCGCCGTAGAAGTGTTTGTGTAAATGAAGTAATCATCTACATAACGTCTGATGGTGTAGTCGGTATCCAATTGCAGTCCGAGTTTTGATGCTCTAGAAATTATGTCAAGATCTACTCTCTGAAGTATTATCTCCGCGAATATGCGGGATACTTCTGGACCAATTAGAATGCCTGCGGTTTCTCCGTGGTTAGCATTCTGGATTAGTTTGTCAAAGCTAGCTTCAAAAGAAGACTGCTGCTTGTTGCGCTTTGCATGCTCTTTGCTTTTTACAGCCCACGCAATGGTATGGGTGTAAATTCGGTTAAAACAATCTGATATATCCATCTTCGTTAGTTGTTTGAATTTCTTTTCTAATCGCAGAAACTCCAAAGAATCGTAATAACGGAAAAGAAAAGGAAATTTTTTGTACGCAAAGTAAGATGTTCCTGTGTTGGGTACTACCCCAAACCCATCTGCTGCCTCTTCAACATGATTATCTTTCCCAGTATTATTGCTGCCTGAATTCAACACATAAGTGCAACGCTCACCCCTGCATAAACTTCGTACGGCGTCTTCCAGCCCAGGCGTTTTCGCGGGCGTAAATTGATCTTCGTTACCACGCGACTGACCGCCTCGACGGTCA
>NZ_JCBCUY010000034.1:0-62359 GCF_059862705.1 Pseudomonas sp. MF08817 | reverse complement strand
GCAGTGGTTGCCGTTGAAATAGCATCACCATAATGGTGACGCGCTCCTGGGTACTCAGGTGGTTGTATTGGGTAGACATGGCAACACCTTACATCAGGCGTTGCACTTGCTCCTTGAGACCGCCCATTGGCACATTTTTAACGTAAACCAGTTGACTGGACTAATCAAGACCTTACGTCGCAGGTCTGACGGGACGCGGGGCTGCGGAGCTCTCATCCCCCCGCTATCTAGGCACTTTGAGGTCAGATAAATCATGGATAAAGCCGAAGCTGATCGTCATGACAAAATGCTGGAACTGGCTGAATTGTTGGCAGAAGTTCTGCAAAAAGCAGTGCCGTCCCTGAGTGAACAGCAAGTGGAAGAAGCCGGGATCTACATGGCCAAAAACCGCGATGTGTTCGCCAAGGCGTTCAAGAGCCAGCCGGACGCCTTGTCCGAGTTGCTCAACCCGCCCGCCGAGTGACGGGCTACAGCCGATAGAGCAGGCGTTCGGCCAGCTCATCGGCCACCCGCGCCGGGGAGCGTTTTTCCGCCTGGGCGTGGGCGAAGACTTCTGTCAGCCGCACACCGATGTTGGACAGGTGAGCAGTGATGGTGGGCAGTTCTTCGCCGCGGTGCTTGAGCGCTACGTAGATCAGCCCGCCCGAGTTAATCACGTAGTCCGGCGCATACAGGATGCCGCGGCTTTCCAGCAGGTCGGCGGTTTGCAGGCTGGTCAGGGGGTTGTGCGCCGAGCCGGCCACCGCCGCGCAGCGTAATTGCGCCACGCTGTGGCTGTTGAGTACGCCGCCCAGGCCACAGGGCGCGAGGATGTCGCACGGGGTGCTGAGCAATGCATCGTTGGCGATGGGGTGGGCGCCCAGTTGTTCCATGGCCAGTTGCACCTTGCCCGAGTCGATGTCGCTGACCAGCAGTTCCGCCCCCGCCGCGTGCAGTTGCTCGGCCAGGGCAAAGCCCACGTTGCCCAGGCCCTGGATGGCCACGCGCAAGCCTTCGAGGTTGTCGCTGCCCAAGCGCGCCATGGCGGTGGTGCGGATGCCGGCGAACACCCCCATGGCCGTGTGGGGCGAAGGGTCGCCCGCCGCGGTGGTGCTGGTGACATGCCGGGTTTGTTGGGCGATGCAGTCCATGTCGGCCACCGAGGTGCCGCTGTCGATGGCGGTGATGTAGCGCCCGTCGAGTTGCTCGACGCAACGCCCGAACGCCTCGAACAACGCCGCGCGGCTTTCCACGTGGGGCGGGCGCAGGATCACCGCCGTGCCGCCGCCCAGCGGCAAACCGGCCAGGGCCGCCTTGTAGCTCATGCCCCGGGCCAGGCGCACGGCGTCGTCCAAGGCGCTTTCGTCATCGGGGTACGCCAGGTAGCGGCAACCACCCACGGCCGGCCCGAGGCGGCTGCTGTGGATGGCAATGACCGCTTTCAACCCGGTGCTGGGGTCGATGCTCAGGTGCATCGACTCAAGGCCGGTGGCTTGCATGAGCGCGAACATTGTCAGGCTCCCGCGGGCGTCAGGTAGAGGCCAAGTATAGGCCCGTGGGAAAAGATTGCCGGAGCATGCAGGAATAAGCGCCACCACCGTTCAGGTTTTACGACATAACCCATCGGGGTGTTCGCTTGGCACTGGACGAAAAGCGGTAGCGGGGCTAAAACGGGGCATTCCCTGATGCCAATATCTGGCACTCCGACCACCTCAGTGGGAACTGGCTTGGCTCGGCGCCTTTTCTGACGGCTATCAGGTATTGCCCGGAGATGCCCATGACCCCGCGCCAAGCCTTTTTCGACTGCCTGCACCGCTCGCCGCCGGCGCTGTTCGAGGCGGCCCTGTGGATCTGCGCCGAGCATGACGCCCGAGTGCAGCCGCACCAGGTGCTCCAGGAGCTGGCCCAATGGCAGCCACTTGTGCGCAGCGGCCTGCCCATGCTGCCGGCGGCGGAACTGGGCCAGCCGCTGCTGCGGCGCATGAATGACCTGGGGTTCGCCCAGGATGACCACATCCCGCTACGGCCTCAGGCCGCGCTGTTGGATAAGGTGCTGCAACGCCGGCGCGGGCAGCCGTTGGCGTTGGGGCTGTTGGCCCTGGAGTTGGCGCGGCGTTTGGAGATACCCCTGGCCGGGGTGAATTTCCCTGGGCACTTTCTGCTGCGGGTGCCAGGGGCCGATCACCTGCTCGACCCCTGCGGCGGGCGGCGCCTGTACCCCAACGATTGCCGCGAGTTGCTGCACCGCCAGTACGGCGCCGAGATGAAGTTGCGCGCCGAACACCTGCACAGCGCCGACCCGGCGCAAATGCTCCAGCGCCTGTCACGCAACCTGCGCCAGTTGCACCTGGCCAATGACGACCACCTCGCTGCGTTGGTGGACGCCGAGCGCGTGCTGGAACTGGGTAACGCCAACGTCGCCGATTACCTGGCCCGCGCCAGCCTTTACCAGCACCTCGATTGCCCCAACGCCGAACGCTTCGACCTGGAACACGCGCTGCTGCTCAGCGACGACCCGATCCAGCGCCTGCGCCTGACCGAACGCCTGGGGCATTTGCCGCCCCACAGCATCGTGCATTGAGTCAGGCCGCCGGCGTGTCCACCTGGTGCAGCGGGTGGGCGGCGATGAACGCCGGGTGCTGCGCCGCCAATGCGGCCACGCGGCGAACCCGCGGGTAAGCCTGCAGCCCCACGCCAAAACGCGCCGCCGCATAGAGCTGAGGGATAAGGTAGACATCCGCCAGCCCCGGCGTGGCGCCGAAGCAGTAGCCTTCCTCGCCAATCAACTGCTCCACCGCCGCCAGCCCCGTGCTGACCCAGTGGTCGATCCACTGCGCCACCGCCGCTTCGTCCTGCCCGGCCTGGCGCAGCCGATTGAGCACGCTGACGTTATGCAGCGGGTGGATGTCGCAGCCGATCAGCGCCGCCACGCCCCGTTCGCGGGCGCGCAGCACCAGGTCGCGGGCCAGCAGGGGCACCTGGGGATAACGTTCCTCCAGGTACTCGATGATGGCCGGCGACTGGATCAGCAACTGGCCCTCGTCGGTGCGCAGGGCCGGCACCCGGCCCTGGGGGTTGAGCGCCAGATAGGCCGCTTGGCGGTGCTCGCCGCCCTCGGCGGCAATCAGGTTGACCGGCACCGCGCGCGCATCCAACCCCTTGAGTGCCAGGGCAATGCGCACCCGGTAGGAGGAGGTCGAGCGGTAATAGGTGTAGAGCTCCATGGCGCGCCTCTCTTAGCGGGCGGCGACGACGGTGCCGCGGCATTCGCCGAAGCCGATGGAGGCGAACCCCTCACGCTGGCAGCGGCCGCGCAGGATGATTTCGTCGCCATCTTCGAGGAACTTACGCACTTCGCCGCTGGCCAGTTCGATAGGCTTTTTACCGCCCTCGGTGATTTCCAGCAGGCTGCCGAACTGGCCGCTTTCAGGCCCCGACAAGGTGCCCGAACCGAACAGATCGCCGGCCTGCAATTGGCAGCCGTTGACGCTGTGGTGGGCGACCATTTGCGCCACGGTCCAGTACATGTACCGGGTGTTGCTCAGGGTCAGGCGATGGGCCGGCAGGTTCTGCTCGCGCATGGTTTGGGTCAGCAGCAGCACCTCCAGGTCGATGTCGAAGGCGCCGTTTGCCTGGTCGCGGTTATCGAACAGGTACGGCAGCGGCTGCGGGTCGCCCTCGGGGCGCGGCGCTTGCGCCTGGCGAAACGGCGCCAGGGCCTCGGCGGTCACCACCCAGGGCGAAATGCTGGTGATAAAGCTCTTGGACAGGAACGGGCCCAAAGGCTGGTATTCCCAGGCCTGGATATCCCGCGCCGACCAATCGTTGAGCAGGCAATAACCGGCGATGTGCTCGGCGGCGTCGCCGATGGCAATCGAGTCGCCCATGGCGTTGCCCTGGCCGATCCAGATCCCCAGTTCCAACTCGTAGTCCAGCCGTGCACACGGGCCGAAGGTCGGCTCGTTTTGCCCGGCGGGCAGGGTCTGGCCCTTGGGCCGCCGCACCTCGGTGCCGGAAGGGCGGATGGTGGACGCGCGGCCGTGATAGCCAATCGGCACGTACTTGTAGTTGGGCAGCAAGGGGTTGTCGGGGCGGAACAGCTTGCCGACGTTTTGCGCGTGCTCGATGCCGACATAAAAATCGGTGTAGTCGTTGATGCGCGCCGGCAGGTGCATCTGGCAATCGGCGGCCAGGGGCAGCAATTTCGCCCCCAGGGCCTGGAGTTTGCCGTGCAGGGTGCTGCCTTCGCTGAGCAGCTCCAGCAAACGTTCGCGCAGGGCCACGCGAGCACCGGCACCCAACTCGAAGAAGGCGTTCAACTGGCCGCCGGCCATGGCTTGGACCGCTGCTCGCGCAGCGCCGTCGAACAGCCCGGCCTCCAGGGCCACCTGCAAGTCGAAGATGCGCGTGCCGATGGCCACGCCGCTGCGCGGCGCCCCGCCCCCCTGGCTGAACACTCCCAGCGGCAGGTTTTGCAGGGGAAAGTCGGCGTGATCGTTGGCGCAGGTAACCCAACTACGGGGGATGCTTGGCTGGTTCATGGGTTATCTCCGGTTCGGGTTGAAAGTCACGGGCAGGCTGGCCCAGCAGGCGTCGTACTGGCCCTGCAATTGCGGGCACTGCAAGGCGAACTCGCTCGGGCGCAGGGCCTGGCTGGTCTCGAACATGAAGGCCATGGTGTTGTCGATTTTGTGCGGCGCCAGCTCGACCTCGATGGCCTTGGTGCAGGTTTCGCCGTCCGGGCCGTGGGCGCTCATGCAACTGTGCAGCGACGCGCCGCCCGGCAGGAAGCCTTCGGCCTTGGCGTCGTAGGCGCCCTGGATCAGGCCCATGTATTCGTTCATCAGGTTGCGGTGGAACCACGGCGGGCGGAAGGTGTTTTCGGCCACCATCCAGCGCGGCGGGAAAATCACGAAGTCGAGGTTGGCCAGGCCATGCACGCTGGTGGGCGAGGTCAACACGGTAAAAATCGACGGGTCGGGATGGTCGAAGCTCACCGTGCCGAGGGTGTTGAAGCGGCGCAAGTCGTACTTGTAGGGCACGTTGTTGCCGTGCCAGGCGACCACGTTCAGCGGCGAGTGGTCGAGCTCGCACCCCCACAGCTCGCCAAGGAATTTCTGCACCAGCGTGGTGCTCTGGCGCAGGTCTTCGTAGTGCGCCACCGGGGCCAGAAAGTCCCGCGGGTTGGCCAGGCCATTGCTGCCGATGGGCCCCAGGTCCGGTAGGCGCAGCGGCGCGCCATGGTTTTCGGCGATATAGCCACGGGCCTGGGCGTCGAGCAGCTCGACGCGAAACTTCAGGCCACGGGGCAGCACGGCGATTTCCAGCGGCTCCAGCTCGAGCACGCCCAGCTCGGTGGCGATGCGCAGGCGCCCCTGTTCGGGCACCAGCAGCAGTTCGCCATCAGCGTTGAAGAACACCCGCTCCATGGAGCGATTGACCGCGTAGTGGTAAATGCTGATGCCGGCAGGCTTGGAGGCCGCCGAGTTGGCGGCCATGGCCACCATGCCATCGATGAAATCAGTGGGCTCGACCGGCATCGGCAGGGGGTTCCAGCGCAGCCGATTGGGCGTCACCGCCCCCAGCCCGCCGCCCGCCAGTTGCCGCGCCAGTTTGACGAACGCTGGGTGGCGCGCCGACGGCTGAATGCGGTACATCCAGGTGCGCCGCGCTTCGCTGCGCACCATGGTGAACGCGGTGCCGGAGAACAGTTCGGCGTACAGGCCGTAGGGAGCTTTTTGCGGGGAGTTCTGGCCAACCGGCAGGGCGCCGGGCAGCGCTTCAGTGGAAAATTCGTTGCCGAAACCGGATTGGTAAGCCAAATCCGCAGAATGGGCGTCGAGGGTCATGGGGCCTCCTGAGCAGGAACAGGCTGTGGCCAACGCCCCTTGCAGGAGATTCGGCACGCCAGAGTTATTTTTATCGTAATCGAATTACGCTTAACGTAATTTGATTGGTATTGACCGTCAAGCTATAAAGACGCCCATTCGTCCCGGGATCACTTTGCCATCATGGAAAAGCCGCGCAGCACCGATAAACAAAAAGTCCGCTCGGCTGAAGTCGGCACCGACATCCTCAAGGCCCTGGCCGAGTTGTCGCCCGCCACCTCGTTGTCGCGCCTGGCCGAGCATGTGCAGATGCCCGCGAGCAAGGTCCACCGTTACCTGCAAGCCTTGATCGCCAGCGGTTTTGCCGAACAGAACGGCGCCACCAACCACTATGGCCTGGGCCGCGAAGCGCTGCGGGTGGGCTTGGCCGCCCTGGGCAGCCTGGATGTGCTGAAAGTCGCCGCCCTGCCCCTGGCCGAACTGCGCGATGAGTTGAACGAAACCTGCTTTCTGGCGGTGTGGGGCAACCAGGGCGCCACCGTGGTGCACATCGAGCCGGCGGTGCGTGCGGTGACGGTGGTCACCCAATTGGGTTCGGTATTGCCCTTGCTCAGTTCGTCCACGGGGCTGGTGTTCAGCGCCTTCCTGCCCGAGCGTGAGACCCGCGAGCTACGCGACCAGGAGCTGAACGCCAGTGCCCAGCACCTGTTGGCCGACGAGGCGGCTTACGCCCAGGTCTGCGCACAGATCCGTGCCCGGGGCCTGCATCACATTCATGGCCTGCTGCTGCCGGGGGTGGACGCCCTCTCGGCACCGGTGTTCAACGCGTTGGGTAATGTCGCGGCGGTGTTGACCGTGGTCGGGCCGACTTCGCTGTTCCAGGCTGACGAAAACGGCCCGGCGGCGCAAAAACTGTTGAGCACAACCCAAACCGTCAGTTGGCGCATGGGCTATCAACCCGCGTAAATAAAAAAGGCCCGACATGAATGCCGGGCCTTCTTACTACAGCCACTTCAAAACTTAGTTGTCCAGAACATCCCGGGCAATGCTGACAGCCATGCTATTCAACTCATCCACCGTTACTGCATGGAAACGGTGGTTTTCATCAAGGCTGTATTGCTGCACATAGAGATTTACACCCGCACCTACGATAGGGGCACGCCCTTCGCGCAAGTGCTGGAGGAAAAACATCGGCAATGAATCAGAGCTGGAAACCACTTCCTTGCCCTGGTCATTAACGACAATGGTGGTCACGAATACTTTTTCTACATCAATCCCGCGACCACCCAAGCGCGCGTGCAACTTGGCCCTTATAAGTTCCAGATCCAACGTTTGTTTTGCCATATCCATGGAAAATCCTTTTTTCATGAAGTTGTATATTCGATAACTCAGCGTACTTGCATAAACCTGCCAAGTAGGCCCCGCCCCAGGTTGCCATCCATTGCCACTGGAGCCGCGTTAGCGTAACGCGAGCGCCGCGATCAGCCCAGAAACAGCGGGGCGACGGCCTGACCGGCCGCATTGATCTGCGCGAAGCTGACACCGCTGTAAAGATGGGCAGTGTCCAGACTGTAGGCGACCGAGTAGATGTTCATGTGGTCACCGCCAAACTGCGGCACTTCGTTATCCTGCATTGCCTTGAGAAAGGCCCATGGCAACGATTCGGAGTAAGACGCCACGGCGATGCCCTGGTCGTTGATAACCGAGCCGGTGATATAAACGCCATCGACATTGTCGACAGTGCCGGCCAATTGTTCTTTCAGTGCATCGCGTACGGCATCGAGTGTAAGTGCTTGAGTCATTACCAGTTCCTTTGGTTAGTTTAAGTACCCGGCATCCAGCGCAGGTACAGAACTAGTTATAGCCATTGAATCGCGGTCGCCACATACGCAAATGTTAATCAATGTGACTTCAAAAGCGATTGGGAAGCGCATTCTATTTATCCGACAAACATAGGCTTCATTGCGTTGCACCAACCAACAAAAAGCCTACAACACTCACTCAATAATCACCCTGAACTCACACCATTAGCCCCAATACTTTGGCCTTGGCCACCGCTTGTGTGCGGCGTTCCACCCCCAATTTGCTGTGGATGCGCCGGGCGTGGGTCTTGACCGTGTGCAGGGAAATGAACAGCTGCTCGGCGATCTGCTGGTTGGAGCTGCCCTGGGCGATCAACTTGAGCACTTCCAGTTCTCGCAGGCTGAGGGGGCTTTCGTTGCCCGCCGTGGCCACGATCGGCGAGCCTTCCAGGCCCAGGCCATGCAGCAGGTGCGGCTGGCGCAGGCGCAGTTCCTGCAAGGCCTGTTGCAGGTTGCACCGCTGCACCAGGCTCAGGCCGCTTTCAAGGGCCTCGCGGGCCAACGCCGTTTCGCCGCGCAAGAACGCCACCTCGCCACGGGCCAGCAGCAACTCGGCCTCCAGGCCATGGCGGCCCTGGCGGCGGGCGCTTTCCAGCAGCGCGGCCAGTTGCTCCAGCGGCTGGCGGGCTTGATTCAAGTGCACGTCGGCGAGGATCAGCAGGTACTCGATGCGCGGGATCAATTCGACGCTTGCCGGTGGCGCCTGCAAGGCTCCCGGCCCACGGTAATGGCGCAACAGCCGGGTAAGGGCTTCGTGAGCCAGTTCGGGGCGGCCCTGCTGTAGCCAGAACTGGCTGCTGATTTGCAGCAGCACGCCACGGTACACGGTGTCGGGGATCTGCCGTTGCTGCATCAAGCGTTCGGCGTCGCGTAGGCGCACAAAGCCGTGGGCATAGTCGCCCTGGTTGACGGCCAGCAGGGCCTGGCCCAAAAAGCCGTACAGCGCCCGTTTGTCCTGGCTCGGCAGGCAGGCTTGCAGGCCGGCCTGGAAAAACACCTGGGCCAATTCACCCTGGCCCTGGCTCAAGGCCAGGCGCCCGCGCCGCAGGGCGATGCGCCCCAGCAACGGGGTGGCGCAGGGCACATGCTGGCTGACCAAGTCGTGCACGCCGCACAGCAGGCTTTCGGCGCGATGGGCGGCGCCGCGCTGCTCCAGTAACTGTGCGTGGTCCAGCTCCAGCAGCGCCTCGAACAGCAACGAGCCCTGGGCCCGCGCCAGGCACAGGGCCTCGCGGTTGATGGCTTGGGCGACGTCCAGCTCACCTTTGAGCAACGCCTGTTGGGTCAAGCCGCACAGGCACAGCAAACGGGCGGTCCAGGCTGAGGCGGGCAGCGCAGCCAGGGCTTCCTGGAAATGTTCGCGGGCCGGTTCCAGGCGCCCCTGCAAGTGCAGCAGCCAACCCTGTTGCGCTTCCCAGCGCGCCAGCAAGAGTTTTTGCTGCGCGGCGCAAGGCTGCGGGGCGAACCGGGCCATTTGCTCGATACATGCCGCCGCTTGTTCAAAACGCCCGGCGAACAACAGTGCGGCGGTCAACAAGCCTACCAGTTGCGGGCTGCCGAGCATCAGTTCTTCGCCCTGCTGCTCGTGCAGGCGCAACAGCAGCACCACGTTGTGCTGCTGGAACACGTGTTCGAAATCGAAATGCTGCAACAGGCTTACCGCCACTTCGTACTCTTGGGCGAGCAAGGCCTGCTCGAACGCCGCTTGCCAGTCTTGCTCGGCGGTGAACCATTGGCAGGCGCGCCGGTGCCACGAACGCCCCACCGGCCATTGCTGGCGGCGGATCAGCTGCGCCAGGGGCTCGAACACCTGGAGCCATTCGCCGCTGTCGTCCCAGGGTTCGATAAAGCAACCCAGGGCCTGCAACGAACGCAGCCACTGCGCGCCCTCCCCCGCGCCGAACAGGTGCTCGCACAAAGGCGCGTTGAAGCGCGGCAGGTGGGCGAGCACGCGCCATGCCTCGGCTTGCTCCGGCGACAGGCAACTGAACAGTTCATGTTCCAGGTAATCGAGCAAGGTGTCCGACGGCCCGGGTTCGCGGTCGGCGACGGCCCAGTCCTTGGTTTCCAGCAAGGCGATGCGCACCCCGGCGCACCAACCGCCGCTGCCCTGGAAGATGCGCTCCGGGGTTTGCGTGCAATAGGGCTGGGGCAGATTGTGGATCAGTTGGCGGATTTCGTCGGCGTTGAACAGCAGCCCATGGCCATCGCATTCGAGCAGTTCATCGTCGAGCAGCAGGCGCGGCCAGTTGCATTGCGGGCGGCGGCGCCCATTGAGCCACCAGATCAGCGCGGGGCTGCTGACCACCAGCAAGCGGTCGAGCAAGCCGTCCAGTTCCGGGGCCGGCACCCGGCAGTAGTCATCCAAAAACAGCCAGGTGGGCGCCTGCAACCGCGCCAAGTGGGCCAGCAGGCTGGGTTCGTCGGCCGCCCCCAGGCCCAGCGCCTGGGCCAGGGCGGCGCACAGTTGTTCGGCGGTTTTCAGCGCGCCGGCCAAGGGCAGCCAGTACACCTGGCAGTCCGCCGGGGCCTGGAGCAAGCACTCGGCCATCAAGGCGCTCTTGCCGCTGCCCGCGGGCGCACACAGCAGGCGCACGCGCGCAGGCGAAGCCATCAAGGGCGCACTCAGGCGCTGGCGCGACAGGTGATGGGACGACAAGCGGGGCAGGAACCCAGGGCGGTCCAGACACAGGCTCATGGCGGTCATTGCGGCGGGCCTTTTTTATTTTTATCCAGCGTGCCTCCACCCTAGCCCTCTGCAAGACGCTTGTTGAGAGCTATTCAGCACGCTGATTGGCCACCATAAAAAACCGAGCCGCCACGGTGCCGCGGCCGCACTTACCAGGCCAATGTCGCCGCGCTCTCGAAATGCCCGCGATCCAGCGCCGTGACACCGTAGGTCACAGCGCCCGCGTCAGGGTTGGCGTCGGTCCAGTGAGCGCTGGCGCTTTCACAGCGCACCGTCGCCACCAGGCAATCGGCGCGCGTGGTGTCCAGCGCTTTGCCCGGCGCACTGCGGTACACGGCGTAGTAACGGGTCTGGCCGGGCGTGTTGGCCGGGTGGTCCTGCCACTGCAATTGAGTGCCCGCCGCCGTCTCCTCGCGCCGCACGGCCACCGGGGGTTGAGGTGCGCGACCTGTCTTCCAGGCCATGGCAGGGATCAATGCCGGGTGTTGCCACACTTGCGCGCGGATCGCCGCGACGGCCCGTGCAGCCTGGGGTGCACGTAGCGACAGGTGGCGAAACAGCACGCTGCCGCTTACCTGCGGGTTGTCGGTGTTCCAGGTCAATTGCCGACTGATTTGCGTGATGCCCTCGTCCTCTGCCCAACCCGGTTCCCGGGCACTGGCGACCCCGACTTTGTAGAGGGCCTCACCGATGTACAGGTGCACATTGCGCCCGCGTACCGTGTCGGCCCACCACTTGGCCACCACCTCGAAGGGCGCCACCTCCAGGTCAAAGGTCCAGTAGACCTGGGGCAGGATGTAGTCCAGCAGTTCTTCGTGAACCCAGCGCCGGGTGTCGGCAAACCCCACGTCGTAATTGGGGGCGCCGTGGCGGGTAGCCGAGCCCAGGGGATCGACGCTTTGGTTACGCCAGACCCCGGCAGGGCTGACGCCGAACTTTATCCCTGGGTCAAATTCGCGCAGGGCGGCCGACAGTTCGCGGATAAGTTGATAGGTGTTGTCGCGGCGCCAGTCGCCCTTGTCGGCAAAGTCCTGGCCGTAACGGGCGAAGGTGGCGCTGTCGTCTAGTGGCGAGGCGGCGGACTCGTAATAGAAGTAGTCATCGAAGTGCACGCCATCGATGTCGTAGTTGCGCGCCACCTCCATCACGGCCTCGACGATCGCGCTTCGCGCCTGGGGGATGCCGGGGTCGATCACGAAGCGATCGGAGGCGCTGGCGATCCATTGCGGCTGAGCCTGGTACACGCTGGCGGGGCGCCCCGGTGCCACGCGGTTCAGTTGTTCGACCGTGGCGGGCGAACGATCCATCGAGACGCGGTAAGGGTTGAACCAGGCATGCAGCTCCAGGTTGCGCCGATGGGCCTGCTCGATGACGAACGCCAGCGGATCGAACCCTGGGTCCTGGCCCAGGGTGCCGGTCAGGTAGCGTGACCAGGGTACGAGGGTGGAGCGGTAAAAGGCATCGGCACAGGGCCGGACTTGGAAGAACACCGCGTTCATCCGCAGGCTCACTGCTTCGTCGAGCATGGCGGTCAGTTCGCGTTGTTGCAGGGCCACGCGCTCGGCCTCGTTGCTGATGGCCAGCGACTGCTTGGATGGCCAGTCAAGGTTAAGCACCGTGGCAATCCAGCTTGCGCGCAAGTGATGTTTGGTCGTTGTCGTTAGGTGATGAGTCATGGCTCGGATTCCTGATGACGGGGGCCTGGTGGTATCCCGTCGATAACGCACTTGCAGGCACTCCGTGGGCCTTGAGCCTAATCAAGCCGTGGAGGTTTACAGGGGTGAGGGGCAGATTCAGAAAAGCCCTGCGATGAGTGCCGATCCATTCCCCCCTGAACATAGGAAGAGCCTGACAGGTTGGCGCTGATCTGTGGGAGCGGGCCGGGCAAGCCCGCCCCCACAAGGAGCGTGGCAAGCGATCAGCGCACCCCGCTGCTGCGCAGGGCCGAGGGAGTGTAGTCGGCGGCTTGGGCCTTGAAGCCGAAGATCAAGCTGTGTTTTTCCTCGTTCTTCATGCCCAGGGCGATGTAACGGCCGGCGATCAGGTCGTAGAGGGTTTCCAGGGTGTAGGCCGGGGCTTGGTGGTTGTAGTAGAACTGCGCATGCCCTTCGGCCACCCGCCACAGTTGCCCGCGGCCGTCATAGTGATCGACCAGCGCGGCCTGCCAGCTGTCTTCGTCGATGTACATGTGGCGCTTGGCGTAAATGTGGCGCTCGCTGGGCTTGACCGTGCCGACCACTTCCCACACCCGGTGCAGTTCGTAGCGGGTCAGGTCCTGGTTGATGTGCCCAGCCTTGATGACGTCGTCGTACTTGAGGGTCGGCGAGTCGAGCTTGTAGCTGTTGTAGGGGATGTACATCTCTTTTTTGCCGATCAGTTTCCAGTCGTAGCGGTCGGGGGCGCCGGAGAACAGGTCGAAGTTATCCGAAGTGCGCAGGCCATCGGCGGCGGTGCCCGGGCCGTCGTAGGCCACTTGCGGGGCGCGGCGCACGCGGCGCTGGCCGGCGTTGTAGATCCACGCCAGGCGCGGTTCTTTCACCTGGTCGAGGGTTTCGTGCACCAGCAGCACGTTACCGGCCAGGCGCGCCGGGGCGGTCACCGATTGTTTGAAGAAGGTCAACACGTTGGCGGCCTTGGCCGGGTCCATGTCGGGGATCAGGTTGGGCACGGCGATTTCTTCTTCAAAACGGATCGGTGTGTAGCTGCCGTTCGTCTGCGGCGTGGCCTGGGTGATGATGCGTTTGACGTTACCGCCGTGGTAGCGGGTGATGTGGTTCCACAGCACTTCGACGCCGTTCTTGGGCAGCGGGAAAGCGTAGTAGCGGTTGCCGGTGAAATTGGCCAGGCCATTGCCGTCGTTGATGGTGGTCACGTTCAGGGCGCTGCGCTTGGCCGCTTCGTAGACCTCGTCGGGCAGGCTCACGGTGCGGTGGGTTTTGTACACCGGGATTTTGTAGGTTTCGGGGTAGCGCTTGAACATTGCCACCTGGCCGTCGGAGAGTTTGTCCTTGTACTTGTCCACCGTGGCCGCGGTGATGGTGAACAGCGGTTTTTCATCGGCGAAGGGGTCGGCCAAAAAGCCCTTGCTGTCTTCAGCGCCGGCGTTCTTGCCGATGCCGCCGGTCCAGGCCGGGATCGAGCCATCGGCGTTGCCGGCCTTCTCGGCGCCTACCGGGGTCAGGCTGGTGCCCAATTTGGCGGCCTCTTCGGGCGATACCTGGGCCATCACGTTCAGGGCCAGCAAGCTCAGGGCCAGGGCGCTGCATTGCAGAATCATCTTGCGCATAAAAGTTGTTCCTCTTGTGCCGAATCAGAAGTTCACGCCAAAGCTCAAGGCCAGGAAATCGCGGTCGGTCAGGGTGTTGTAGTCGCCGCCGAAGAAGTCGGTGTAGCTCAGGCTGGCGGTGTAGGTGTTGCGGTAGTCGGCATCGACACCGAGGCTGACCGCTTTGGCGCCTTCGTTGAACAGGCCGTTGGGGCCGTAACCCTTGACGTCATGGGACCAGGACAGGTTGGGCTTGAAGTTGATGCCCGCCACCAGGTTGTTGTAGTCCAGGATCGCCCGGGCGCGGTAACCCCAGGAGGTGGCCGTGACGAAGCCTTCGGTGTCGCCGCCATAGCCGTACTGGCCGTAGACCGAGTCGCGGCCGTAGCGGATCTTGTCCCGCGATTCCAGGCCCCCGACCCGCACCACCGCCGCCTCGCCCACCAGGGTCAGGCGATCGGCACCCAGCACTTGGTCGAAGAATTGGGTCATGGTGCTTTGGATTTGGGTGACTTCCTTGCGCCGATAGCCGGTGTTGTCGGCGCCCAGCGAAGTGGCCAGCGGCGAGGTGGCGCCACCGGTGAGCGGGTTGAGCAGGGCCAGGGTCAGGTCGTTGGTGTTGACCTGCACGGGGGCGTTGGGGCGGTAGCTGATTTCGCCGGTCCACGCGGTGCCGGTGCGCAGGGTCGTGGAGAAACTGGCGCCGTAGAGGCGGATGTCTTCGGGGTATTCGAGGTAATACTTGCCCCGGCCCAGCATCACGCTTTGCGCCAGGCCCGCGCTGCTGCCCGGTGCCAACTGCTCGGCGATGCGCAGCATGCCCGGCAGCGCGGCCACGGTGGAAGCGCTGGCGGTGGTGGTGCCCACGGTGGGGGTGCGGCTGTGGTAGTTCATGAAATACAGACCGTACTCGGTGTCGTCCCCCAGCCAACGCAGGGCCGTGCCCCACTGCCCGGAATCGCGGGCATCGCGGTCGCCCGTGCGGCCGATGACCACGCCTTCGGAGGTGACATTGATGTCCTGGCCGAACGCCGCCGCCAAGGGCCGAAACGGCGCAATCGCCGGGCTGCCGACGGTGTAACCGGTGGTGCAACCGTCCTGCACCACGTCCACGCCGAAGTAGGTGCCACAGTTGTCCACCACCGTCTGGTCCCACTCCAGTTGGTAGAAGCCCTCGATGGTGAGTTGGTCGGTCAGGCCCTGGGAGGCGAACAGCATGTTCACCGGGACCAGGCCTTCCTTGATTTCCGCGCCGGGGCGGCGGAAGGCCGAAACGTCCACCGGGTTGATGCTGTTGATGGAGTTACCGATAAAGGTGCTCTCGCCCCAACTGACCACTTGCTTGCCTGCGCGCACGGTGCCCGGCAGGTTGGCGATGGAATAGTTGTGGTAGACGAAGGCGTCGAGGATCTGCGCGCCGGACGACTTGGAGCCTTCCTTGCGGTTGTGGTCGCTAATCTGCTTGAACTCGCGGTCTTCGTCCTTGAGCTCGAAGTCGTACCAATACTTGCCGCGCACGAACACGCCGGTATCGCCGTACTTGAGTTCGAGGTCGTGCAGGCCCTTGAAGATTTTCGAGAAGGTCTCGCCCTTCTTGAAGTTCAAGCGCCCGTCATCACCGGTGGAAGCCTGGCCCGTGCCGCCGTTGGACACCCCGACCAAATCCTTGTCGGCACTGCGCATGCCCCAACTGGCGCCGACCGAGAGGGAAGAGTCGAATTGCCCCTCGATTTCGCCAATGTTGAATGAAACCGCTTGCGCCTGGGCACAGCAGCCCATAGCCACCGCCGCGGCGAGCGCCTGCGGCGTGAAGATGGCGCGCATTGTTGTTTTTGTCATGCGTCTTCCCCGGTGAGTGAACAGAAGGCCTCACCCTACTGCCGGCACTACGCAGCGATAAGCGCACCAAGGAGGTATTCACGCTGTACCTCTAAAGGATGACACCCCCCTCTAGCCCAGGCTTGCGCACGCCATGCACGGGATGGATAGCGGGGCATCAGGGGCGTGGATTCAGGGCCAGCGGCCACTGTTACCTGAACTGCAACAGTCTTTGTCGACAATCGCGCTGTTTCCCCGGGGGGCAAGCTCTTATTCTTACCGGGCTCTCACAGCCATCCCCGCTGTAAGAGCAAATGTTCAATAGCTGTTTAGTTGCACTTATTGAACGACCGTTTTTATCTAAGTTGATGGCTCAACTTAGCGCTGCGTGTTCACTGACGTAGATTTGTTGCTCCTTGATCTGACGTCTTACTTTAGCCGCTGCCGATGCAGCGGCTTTTTTTTGCCTGTGGATAAGTTGGCGTAAAACTTACGCGACTGGGTGAAAACAACTACAACCCTCAGCGACAACCGCGCAAACCCGAACGGCTAGCCTGATTCAAGTGACTTAGCGAGGCATGCGCCTTGGTTTAACCCCACTTATTCAGGCACCTTTATGTTCCCCATCAACACTACGCGTTATCGCTCAACAACAGGCTTTAATGGCCGCGTACGTTTTTTAATCATGCACTACACCGCGGCCAACTTTTCAGTCTCGGTCAATGCCCTGACCGGGCCGAATGTCAGTGCCCATTACTTGGTGCCCAATATTGTCGACCCCACTTACCGCCAGGCCGGTTTCACCGAACAGCAGATATTCAACCTGGTGGATGAAGACAAGCGCGCCTGGCACGCCGGAGTCAGCAGTTGGGCCGGGCGCAATAACCTGAACGACACCTCCATCGGCATCGAGGTGGTCAACCAGGCCAGCGACAACCAGGGCCAATTCACCTTCCCGCCCTATCACCCGCAACAGGTCGAAGCCATCGCCCAACTGGCCAAAGACATCCTGCAACGCCACCCGGATATCAGCCCGACCCATGTGCTGGGCCACTCGGATATCTCCGTGGGCCGCAAGAGCGACCCGGGGCCGATGCTTCCCTGGCATGAGCTGTATTTGCGCGGCATCGGGGCCTGGTTCGACCCCGCCACCCAAGAGCGCTTCGCCAGCACCTACAGCGCCAATGGCGTGCCGGCGCGGGCCGAGGTGATCGCGCTGTTCAAGAAATATGGCTACGACGTTGCCGCCGCGACCACTGAGGTGGGTTTCCAGCGTTTGGTGCGGGCCTTCCAGTTGCACTTTCGGCCCGAGAACTACAACGGCGTGCTGGATGTGCAAACCGCCGCCAACCTGGCGGCGCTGGTGAGCAAGTACATGCCTTGAGGGCGGGTCAGAGGGCGTACTTTTGCAGGTTGGCCATCATTTCCTTCAAGGCTTCGATGTTGTCCTTGGGGTGGGCCGCCCCGTCGAAGTCGCAGATCTGCTGCCAGTGGGCGGCGACATCTTCCGGCGAGAAGCCTGCACGGGGGTCGAACCCGGCGCCGAGGCTGCGCTCCCAACGCACCTTGCCGATCCAGCCGCCGCCAACCTCAAACAGGCCGCTGGTTTCCTGGCAGTTTTCGCTACCCAGATACACCACCAGCGGGCTGACCAGTTCCGGCTTGAGTTGCTCGAACACTTGCGGCGGGATCAGGCCTTCGGTCATGCGCGTACCGCCCGTAGGGGCGATGGCGTTGACCAGGATGTTGTTCTTGCGGCCCTCGATGGCCAGGGTGCGGGTCAGGCCATAGAGGCCAAGCTTGGCCATGCCGTAGTTGGCCTGGCCGAAGTTACCGTAGATGCCCGAGGTGGACGCGGTGAAAATCACCCGCCCGTAGTTTTGCTCGCGCAGGTGCGGCCACGCGGCGCGGGTCACCTTGTAGGCGCCTTCGACGTGGACGCGGTACACCAGGTCCCAGTCGCTGTCGTCCATTTTGTGGAAGCTTTTGTCCCGCAGGATGCCGGCGTTGTTGACCAGTACATCGACGCGACCGAAAGCATCGAGGGCGTTCTGCACGATTTTTTCGCCATCGGTGACAGAGTCGTGGTTGGCCTCGGCGGTGCCGCCGGCGGCGCGGATTTCAGCCACCACGCGGTCGGCGGCCGAAGCGTTGGCGCCTTCGCCCTGGGCCGAACCGCCAAGGTCGTTGACCAACACCTTGGCGCCATGGCGCGCAAACAGCAGCGCGTGGGCCCGCCCCAGGCCACCGCCGGCACCGGTGACAATCACGACTTTATCTTCCAAGCGCACAGACTCACTCATAACGAACTCCCGCAGGGCCAATGACTAATGCCCCGAGTGTCGGGCACCGGCGTTCTGGTCACAATAAACACGGCCCACGCTGAATGGTGCGCGATAAGGCTGGGGGATAAAGCGCCGGATTTGCTCTGTAGCAAGCGGGCTTGCCCGCGCGGGGGTGCGAAGCAGCCCTGACGGATGTGTGCCCATCCATTTTTACGCCCGCCATGCCGCCGAGCGCGGGCAAGCCCGCGTGTTACAGGTGCTCAGGAACAGGCGCGGATACGCGGCGGCGCGGCCAGTTGTTCGCGAAAAGCCAGGTAATGCCACAGCACCTGCACCGGCGCTTCCGCGTGGGGGTAATGGCCAATGCCGGGCAGGGTCACGGTGTCGGCGCCGGGGATCAGTTGCCGGTAGCGCGCCACCATGTGGCCACCCGACACCGGGTCGGCTTCGCCGTCGATCACCCGCAGCGGTAAATCACCGCGCTGCATGGCGGCGACCCAGCGGTCGCGGTGCACGCGCCGTTCGGGCACGTAAGCCATGAGCCGGTGCAGGATGCGCGGCCCGTGGTTGCTGGCCACCAGGCTCCAGAAGTCGTCCAGGGCACTCTCGCTGGGGCGGGTGTGGGGGCCGAAGATCTGCCGGAAGTTCTTGACCAGCGTATCGCGGCTGAACGCCCGGCCGATCATCCAGCCCAAGGGGCTAAGCAGCAGTTTTTGCATCAGCACCGGGCGGTGGGTTTCCGGGAACAGCCCGCCGTTGAGGAACACGCAACTGGCCAGGGCGCTGCGGCCTTCGTAATGGCGGGCCAGCAACTCTTGCGCAACGCTGTCGCCGTAGTCGTGGGCCAGCACATGCACGGGCTCACTGACCTGCACGTGGGCGAGCAAGGCCAGTTGCAGGTCGGCTTGCTCGATCAGGCTGTAGCGGTGCTGGCGCGGTTTGTCGGAGTCGCCGAAACCGAGCATGTCGCAGGCAATCACGCGGTAGCGTTGGGCCAATGGTTGCCATAGGTAGTGCCAGTCCCAACTGGCGGTGGGGAACCCGTGGATCAGCAGCAGCGGCTCGCCCTGGCCTGCGGCCCAGTAACGGATGCGGTGGCCGCGAAACGTAAAGCTCTGCGCGCGTTTGCGCCACACGCTCAGGGGGATCTCGGCCAGTGGCATCAGTCGCGGTATCCGCTGTGGTGTTGATCGAGTTTGCGCAGCAGCGCCGGCCAGGCCAGCGCGCCACCCATGCCCTGGGCACTTTTGGTGACACCGGCGACCATCGCCTTGGCGCCGGCGAGGATCTGCGGCTCGATGTGGATCAACTGCGCCGCACCGTTTTGCGCCAGCACCTGGATTTCGCAGGTGCGCTGGAAGGTGAACATCATCAAGAAGGTGTCGGCGATGGTGCCGCCGCAGGTCAGCAGGCCATGGTTGTGCAGCATCAGAAAGTTATTCGGCCCCAGGTCGGCTTGCAGCCGGGCCTTTTCCTCATGGTTGAGGGCCACCCCTTCATAGGCGTGGTAAGCCAGGCTCGACAACACGAACAGCGACTGCTGGCTGATGGGTAGCACACCCTGGCGTTGGGCCGACACGGCCACGCCGGCGGCGGTGTGGGTGTGCATGACGCAGGCTACGTCGTGGCGCACTTCATGCACCGCGCTGTGGATGGTGTAGCCGGCGGGGTTGATCTCGTAGGGGCTGACCATCAGTTTGCGCCCGGCCTGATCGACCTTGACCAGGCTGGAGGCAGTGATTTCGTGAAACATCAGGCCGAACGGGTTAATCAGGAAATCTTCGGTGCCCGGCACCTTGGCCGAGATGTGGGTGAAGATCAGGTCATCCCAACCGTGCATCGCCACCAGGCGATAGCAGGCCGCCAGGTCAACGCGGGCCTGCCATTCGGCGGCGCTGACGAGGTCTTTGACACTGGTGGACGACGGGGCTGGGGCTGGGCTCACGGCAACGGACCTCGCGTTGGGTTTTTTTATTGTTCAGCGAATGTCCTGGCAGTCTAGTCAGGTGGCGCGTGCGCCGTAGTTGCATTGGCAGCCAGCTTACTGGCCGAGGGAGTCATCCTGGCGCAAGGTTGCTACAACAGGGCGGCCAACAATGGCGCGGCGAACAGGTTGAGCAACCCGGTCAGGACCATCACCAGGCCCGCCACCGAGCCCTCTTCACCGCCCACTTCCTGGGCGCGGCTGACCCCGGCACCATGGGCGCCCACGCCGAACAGCGCACCGCGGGCCAGGGCGCTGCGCAGCGGCAGCCACTTGAGCAGAATGCCGCCGAGCAAGGCACCGAACACCCCGGTGAACATCACGAACACGGCCGTCAGCTCCGGCACGCCGCCCAGGTCGTGGGCCAGGGGCATGGCAAAGGGCGTGGTGATGGAGCGCGGCACCAGGGACATGGTTACCGAACTGTCCAGCGCCAGGGCCTTGGCCAAACCGTAGGAACTGGCAATCGAGGCCACGCTGCCTGCCAGCATGCCCAGCGACAGCGCCGACCAGTGCCGGGCAAGCAAACGCCGTTGCTGCCAGATTGGCACCGCGAAGGCCACGGTCACCGGCCCCAGCACCAACATCAGCCAATGGGTGTTGCGGGCGTATTCGGCGTAGGCCGTGTGCAGCGGCACCGCCAGAGCCAGCAGCAGCGCCGGCACGAGGATCAGCGGCGACAACACATAGCGCCCGGTGCGCCGGTAGAGCCAACGGCTGAACAGGTACGCGCCCAGGGTCAGCAGCAGCCAGAACACCGGCATCGGTTCAAACGTCATGGCGAGTCCTCCAGCGGCACACCCATTCCACGGTGAACGCGGTGACCAGCATCACCAGCAAGGTGCTGACGCCAATCACCAGCAGGATGCGCCAGCCGTCATGGCGTAGCAGGCTGCCGTAGTCCAACAGGCTCATCAGCGCCGGGATAAAAAACAGCAGCATTTCCGCCAACAGCAGGCCCGCGCCCAATTGCAACGCGGCAGGCTTGACCACGCCCGAGGCGAACGCCAACAACAGCAACGCCAGGCCAATCACCCCGCCGGGAATCGGCCAACCCAGCCACACCGCCAACTGGCAGCCCAACAGGTAGATCGCCAACAGGATCGCCAACTCGCCCAATAGGCGGGCCAGATGTTTTAACGCAACAGGTTTCATGGTGGGGGTCCTCTGAGAGGCTCAGTTTAAAGAAGCCCCTTCCATCCCCAAAACGAATTGTTAGACTACAAGCCATTCCAAGCTGGAATCACACAATGGAATTCAAACACCTGCGCAGCTTCGTCGAAGTCATCCACCAGGGCGGCTTCACCCAAGCGGCGAAAACCCTCAACGTCAGCCAATCGGCGGTCAGCAAGCAAATCGCCCAATTGGAACAGAGCCTGGGCACCCCGCTGCTGGATCGCCTCGGCTCCCATATCCGCCTCACCGCCGCTGGCCAAGTCGTCCTGCAACGGGGCGAAGCCATGCTCCGCCAGCACAACGAATTGCTCAGTGAACTGGACGACTTGAGCCAACTGGCCAGGGGCGAACTGCGCCTGGGCCTGCCGTTGCTGGGCAGTGATGCGCTGTTTGCCGGGTTGTTTGCCGAATATCGCCGACGTTACCCCAACATCACCGTGTATTTGCTGGAGGGCGGCAGCCGTAGCATCGAGCAAGCGGTGCTCAGTGGCGAACTGGAACTGGGCGGCAGCCTGCAACCCAAGGACCCGCAATTTGCCTTCCAGCCCTTCTGCGACGAGCCGCTGGACGCCTTGCTGCCCGCCGATCATCCCTTGGCCGGGCAGGTTGTGATTGGCCTGGAAGAATTAGCGGATACGCCGTTCCTGCTGTACCAGCGCAGTTTTGTCCTCAATGACCGTTTGCACCAGGCTTGCCAGCAACTGGGCTTCACCCCCCGCGAGGGCGGGCGCAGTGGCCAGGCCGATTTTCTCGCGGCGCTGGTGGCCGCGGGCCAGGGCGTGGTGCTGCTGCCGCGGCTGGTGGCGCGAGGCCTGGTGCGCGAAGGCGTTATCCTGCGCCCGTTGCGGGCGCCGGACTATTTGCGTTGGGACATTGCCTTTATCTGGCGCGAGGGCGCGTACCTGTCAAAGGCTGCCCAGGCCTGGCTGGCCCTGTTGCGCGAGCGCCCGGTTACTTGAGGGCGTGGATGAAGTCGGCGATCCATGGCTCGGAATCGCGGTCCGGGTTGATGGTTTCGCTAGCGTCCAGGCGCAGCATCGGCAGCACCTCACGCACGCCCAACTCCTCGAACAGTTCGTGCATTTGCTCCCCGCCACTGCAAAAGGTGTCGCCGTAGCACGAATCGCCCAGGCCGATTACGCCGCCGGGCAAACCGCGCCAGGCACCGGGCAACTGGTCACGAAGGCTGGCATACAGCCCTTGCAGGTTGTCTGGCAGCTCGCCCAGGCCGGTGGTCGAAGTCACCGCCAACAGGGCGTCGGGGGCAAATTCCAGGAACTGCTCCAGGCTTGCCCGGGGGTTGTGCATCACATCGAAACCCGCGGTTTTGAGCAATTTCGCAGCGTTCTGTGCGACGTCTTCCGATACGCCGTACACCGAACCGTTAAGAATGGCGACTTTCATCAATCTGATCCTGAGGCTGATACAAAGACCGCGATACTAGCAGTGCGCAGGAAAAAAATGCGACTGCCTCTCAATTAGAAATGATGGCAAGTGGACAGTTGCCGATCTTGCCTTAGAATCCCCGGCTACCGCGAATGACCGGACAGCTTGCCGATGATAAATGCCCACCTGCTGCAAATGGTCATCAACGCCTCCCACGACGGCATCGTCATCGCCGAGAAAGAAGGCGAAGACAACATCCTCATCTACGTGAACCCGGCCTTCGAGCGCATGACCGGCTACAGCAGCGACGAGATTTTGTACCAGGACTGTCGCTTTTTGCAGGCCGGCGACCGCGACCAACCGGCATTGGCGCTGATCCGCGACGCCCTCAACCGACGCCGCTCGTGCCGCGAAGTGCTGCGCAACTACCGCAAGGACGGCACGCCGTTCTGGAACGAGCTGTCGTTATCGATGGTGCTCAACGCGAACGACCAACAGACGTACATAATCGGGGTGCAGAAGGATGTCTCGGCCCAGGTTCGCGCTGAACAACGGGTGCAGAAGCTGGAAAACCAAGTGGCCGAGTTGCAGGCGCAATTAAGCGCGCTCCAGGCGACGGGCGGCGCAAACAAGACCGCGAATTAATTGTCATTAACTACAATCACCCCTGAACCTGCCCTTTTTCTCGAGTTCGCCATGCACCGTGACACCCTCCTGACCCAGGATGAGCTGGATTTCATCCAGACCATGCAGCACAACCCGCAGCTCAATGTGCGGGATGCGACCTCGAGCCTGTTGGTCAACGGCGGTTCGCAGATCCGCGATCTGCTCACGCGCCTGGCGGCCAACGAGCAAGTGACGATTCAAGCGCAATTCGAAAACCAGCAGATGACCTTTCCCCTGCACCTGGTGGAAGACGAGTTCCACGCCTTGCACCTGCGCCTGGGTGTGCCGAGTATTTTTGAAGACGGGCCGATGGTTCGCCCCTGGCGCCTGGCGCTGGAAGAGCCGGTGCCCCTGGAGAATGCCCATGGCCAGCCCGGAGCCCTGTGGGTACACGAGGTGTCGTTCAAAGGCGTGCTGGTGGAAATCCGCAACCGCACCAAGCCGCCGCGCCAGTTCGCCCAGTGGTTCAGCCCCTCAGGCTATGAGCGCATTGCCCTGCGCGGCAGCTTCGAGCGCGAAACCGCCCAAGGCTTCTTCGCCTATCGCCTGAACCAGAGCGACACGGACGAAACCGAGCGCCTGCGCCAGTTCATCCTGCAACAGCACCGCCTCAGCCATCCGGCCCTGCATAGCTGAGCCACTCAGGTATCCAGCGTACCGCTGAGAAACCGCATCAACCGCCGCTGCATCAAAGGCCCTTCGCTACCCAGGCGACCGATCGAGGTGCCGGCCAGGCTTTCCTGAAGCAGGTCAGCGGTAGCGCCCGCCAGCATCAGCGGGCAATCCAGGCTCATCGCCAGGCGATTGAGGCGCCGTGGCCACTCCGGCGCCGGGGCATGGTTGCCGAACAGCACCAGCGCCTGGGGCTTGATCCGCTCGCACAGCAAGGTCAATTCATCGAAAGGCTGGCCCAGCGCCAACACCCGCACCTCAACCTGCTCGTTACCCAGCAACAGCGCCGCCACCAGCAATTCGAGTTCGTAGCTGGGTTCGGTAAGGGCGCTCAGCAGGATCTTGTGCGGTTGTTCGCCGCGCAAAAACAGCAAGCGTTGAGACACCCGGGTGCGCAGAAAGCTGTCGAGCATCAGCCATTCGCTGGCCTGGCCAAAGCCCCGGGGCTGCTGCATAAGGCTTTTCCACAACGGCAGCAGAATGTCCTGGAACACCACCGCCACGGGGTAGCTGGCGAATACCTGGCCATAGAGCCGCTCCAGGTGCCGCTCGTCAAAGGCAGCGAGGGCACCGCGCAGGCGGCTTTGCCACTGTTCGTATTCCTGGCGGGCGCCTGGCGCGTCGGCATAGGCGTGAACACTGCTGTTTTTAGCCAGGATCCGGCCGATCTTGCTCACCGCCACACCGCGTTCGATCCAGTGCAGGATGCTGCGCACCCGCTCGATATCGGTCATGGAATACAGGCGATGCCCACTTTCGGTGCGTGTGGGCACGATCAAACCATAGCGCCGCTCCCAGGCACGCAGGGTGACCGGGTTGACGCCAGTCAGGCGTGACACTTCCCGAATCGGGAACAGGTCTTCTTGCTGGAGCTGTCGGGACGCCGTGGAAGATCCGTGAAGTTCGGTGATAACAGGCATGTTCTGCGGGAAAGGTCCGAAAAAGTATTGGATCCCATTCTATCCCCGGCTCACCTGGGGATATCAAGTGCAGTTTGTCGCACACCGCGCTGGTGTATTTGATGGAATCGGGAATAATCCTTGCCTGAATTTCAACGCAGCCCACCACCCCGGCGCTGCGTGCAGTGCGCCCCTACCCGGGAACGCGCGTCAGCATTACGGAGATAAACCCATGTCGACCTCACCCGTCACCCTGATGGTGGCGCGCCGCGTTGCCGATGGCCGCTATCAGGACCTGATTGCCTGGCTCCACGAAGGCGAGCAACTGGCCACCGACTTCCCCGGCTACCTCGGGTCCGGCGTACTGGCCCCACCGCCCGACGATAACGAATTCCAGATCATCTTCCGCTTCGCCAATGAACAGACCCTGCACGCCTGGGAGCATTCTGTCTCGCGTACAGCGTGGCTCGCCCGTGGCAGCGACCTGTTCGCCCACCCTTCGGAACATCGGGTACGCGGCATCGACGGCTGGTTCGGCACCAGCGGCGCGCGCCCGCCACGCTGGAAGCAAGCGGTGGCGATCTGGCTGGCGTTCTTTCCGGTGTCGCTGCTGTTCAACTGGCTGCTGGGCCCGTGGCTCACCGACCTGGGACTGCTAAGCCGAGTGTTCGTCAGTACCCTGGCCCTGACGCCGCTGATGGTGTACCTGTTCATCCCACTCTCCACGCGCCTGTTGGCTAATTGGCTCAACGCCACGGCGACCCGCGCCCTGCCCGCCCCGACCGCTGCGCAGAACCCATAAGCGCGGGGCGCTGATAGCCCGTCGCTGGTATAGTTTTGCCCTACCCGTGACGCGAGCCGCACATGACCCAGCCCCCAGCCCCGATTCTTATCACCGGCGCCAGCCAGCGTGTCGGCCTGCACTGTGCGCTGCGCCTGCTCGAGGCCGGCCACCCGGTGATTGTCAGCTACCGCAGCGAACGCCCCGGCCTGCAAACCCTTCGCGAGCGGGGCGCGGTAACGCTGTTCGCGGATTTTTCCAGCGAGGCCAGCATCCTGGCCTTTATCGGCGAACTGAAAACCCACACCGACAGCTTGCGCGCCATCGTCCACAACGCCTCGGCGTGGCTGAAGGAACCTGCGGGCGATGAGGCGCAAGCCTTCACGCAGATGTTCAGCGTGCACATGCTCGCGCCCTACCTCATCAACCTGCATTGCGCGCCGCTGCTGGAGCGCTCGAGCCCGGCGGATATCGTCCACATCAGCGATGACGTGACGCGCAAGGGCAGCAGCAACCACATCGCCTACTGCGCCAGCAAGGCCGGGCTGGACAGCCTGACCCTGTCGTTCGCCGCCCGCTATGCGCCGCACATCAAGGTCAACGCTATCGCCCCGGCCCTGGTGCTGTTCAATGAGGGCGATGACGCGGCCTACCGGGCCAAGGCCTTGGCCAAATCGGTGATGGGCGTTGCGCCCGGTAGCGAGGCGATTTACCAGGGCTTGCGTTATCTGCTGCAAAGCCCTTGTGTCACAGGCACCACCCTGACCGTCAATGGCGGGCGGCACCTCAAGTAGGCGGCCCCCGCGGAGGATGTTGTATGACGCTGTCCCTGCCCCAGCATTACCGGCAAATCCTCATCGGCCTGGGCGAAGACCCCACGCGCGAAGGCTTGCAAGACACCCCGGCACGCGCCGCCAAGGCCATGCAGTACCTTTGCCACGGCTATGGGCAGAGCCTGGAGGACATCGTCAATGGCGCCCTGTTCGCGTCAGATAGCGACGAGATGGTGATCGTTGCCGACATTGAGCTGTACTCACTGTGCGAACATCACCTGCTGCCCTTTATCGGCAAGGCCCACGTGGCGTACATCCCCACCGGCAAGGTGCTGGGGCTGTCGAAGATCGCGCGCATCGTCGATATGTACGCGCGGCGCTTGCAGATCCAAGAGAACCTCACGCGGCAGATCGCCGACGCGGTGCAGCAGGTCACCCAGGCCGCCGGCGTGGCGGTGGTGATTGAAGCCAAACACATGTGCATGATGATGCGCGGGGTCGAGAAGCAGAACTCGACCATGAACACCTCGGTGATGCTCGGCGCCTTTCGCGAGTCGAGCAACACCCGCCAGGAATTCCTGCAACTGATTGGACGGAGCAAGTAGCAATGCCACAACTACAACCAGCAATGGCCCGCATCCGCGTCAAGGACCTGCGCCTGCGCACCTTTATCGGCATCAATGAGGACGAAATCCTCAACAAGCAGGATGTGCTGATTAACCTGACCATTCTCTACGCCGCCCAGGATGCCGTGCGCGACAACGATATCGACCACGCCCTGAACTACCGCACCATCACCAAGGCCATCATCGCCCACGTCGAGGGCAACCGCTTTGCCCTGCTCGAGCGCATGACCCAGGAACTGCTGGACCTGGTGATGCAAAACGCCTCGGTGCTGTACGCCGAAGTCGAAGTGGACAAACCCCATGCCCTGCGCTTTGCCGAGTCGGTGTCGATCACCCTGGCGGCCAGCCGTTAACCCTCCCGGACCCTGCCCCTATGTCTCCTCAAGAACGCCTGGAACTCGAAGCCGCCGCCTTTCGTCGATTGGTGGCGCACCTGGACAGCCGCAAGGATGTGCAGAACATCGACCTGATGAACCTCGCCGGGTTCTGCCGCAACTGCCTGTCCAAGTGGTACAAGGCCGAGGCCGACGAGCGCCAGATCGAGGTCAGCCTCGATGACGCCCGCGAAGTGGTCTACGGCATGCCGTACGCCCAGTGGAAAAGCCAATACCAGAAAGAAGCCAGCGCCGAGCAGCAAGCGGCGTTCGCCAAAGGAAAAACCCATGACTGACCTCGACACCCTGCGTGCCAGCCTCGACAGCGGCGCGCACGCCTTCGCCGACACCCTGGCCTTTATCGCCGCGGGCTACGACTACCAGCCCCAGGCCTTCACCAACGGTGGCGTAGCAAATGCCGCCGGGCAGAACGAAGGCTCGTGCAAGACCCTGGGCCTGGCCTTGCTTGAAGGTTTGAGCGACCAGCATGCGCTGCTGGCCTTTGGCGAGCACTACCGTTCGGTCCTGGCCACGCCCGAAGGCAACGACCACGGCAATATCCGTGCATTGATCGCCTATGGTTTGGCTGGCGTACAGTTCACCGCCCCGCCCCTGAGCCGGCGCTGAACACGGCCCTTACAGGCATAAAAAAACCGGCCTGAAACTCAAGCCGGTTTTTTCGTTGCAGCGCCTTAGAGCGCTGCGTTCTGCAGGTCGTCCAGGTAGCGCTCGGCGTCCAGAGCGGCCATGCAGCCTGCGCCGGCCGAGGTGATGGCCTGGCGGTACACGTGGTCGGCCACGTCGCCTGCGGCGAAGATACCTTCCACGCTGGTGGCGGTGGCGTTGCCTTCGGTGCCGCTCTTGATGACCAGGTAGCCATCCTTGAGGGTCAGTTGGCCTTCAAACAACGAGGTGTTCGGGGTGTGGCCAATGGCGATGAACACGCCATCGACTTTCAGCTCGTCGAAGCTGCCGTCGTTGTTCTTCAGGCGCGCACCGGTCACACCCATGTTGTCGCCCAGCACTTCGTCCAGGGTGGCGTTGAGCTTGAGCACGATCTTGCCCTCGGCAACCCGCGCATGCAGCTTGTCGATCAGGATCTTCTCGGCGCGGAAAGTCTCGCGACGGTGGATCAGGGTCACTTTGCTGGCGATGTTGGCCAGGTACAGGGCCTCTTCCACGGCGGTGTTGCCACCGCCAACCACGGCCACTTCCTTGTTGCGATAGAAGAAGCCATCGCAGGTCGCGCATGCCGAAACGCCTTTGCCCATGAAGGTTTCTTCGGACGGCAGGCCCAGGTAACGGGCGCTGGCGCCGGTGGCGATAATCAGCGCATCGCAGGTGTAGACGGCGCTATCGCCGGTCAGGCTGTACGGCTTGGAGGCGAAATCCACCGCATTGATATGGTCGAACACGATCTCGGTTTCAAAGCGCTCGGCGTGCTCTTTCATCCGCTCCATCAGGGCAGGGCCCGTCAGGCCATGGACGTCGCCGGGCCAGTTGTCGACTTCGGTGGTGGTGGTCAGTTGGCCGCCGGCCTGCATGCCGGTAATCAGCAGCGGCTTGAGGTTGGCACGGGCAGCGTAGACCGCCGCGCTGTAACCGGCAGGGCCGGAACCGAGAATAATCACTCGCGAATGACGGACTTCAGGCATGACTCACTCCTATTGATCGGTTCGGGCAGCAAGGGCACGGAACCGATAAACCTGCGGAAATAAAAAAAGGGTTGCCAAAGCGCTTGGGGAAGGCTTGAAACCGGCAGCCCTGAAAAATAGTGGGTGCAGCGTATCGAGGGGGGGAAGATTAAGGAAATACGGTTTAACAATCCAGCTCATAGGTGGTCTCTATCTGTAACGCCTCTGTTTAACAGCCCCTTTGTTACAGCTAATGTCGAGGCCATCACTGTGCTTTCACCCCCGGGGCAAAGCCGGTAAGGTCGGCGCGTTTTCTCACTGCAAGGAACCCTTTATGCCCGCCCCCGTTCTGTCCGGCCCGCAATACCTGCGCGAAGGCCTGAAACTGGTCTTGAGCCCGGGCCTGCGCCTGTTCGTCCTGTTGCCGCTGCTCATCAACCTGGTGCTGTTCGTCGGATTGATCTACCTGGCCGGCCATTACTTCAGCCTGTGGGTCGATACGCTGATGCCGTCGCTGCCCGACTGGCTGAGTTTCCTCAGCTATGTGCTGTGGCCCTTGTTCGTGGTGCTGGTGGTGCTGATGGTGTTTTTCAGCTTCACGATGCTGGCCAACATCATCGCCGCGCCGTTCAACGGTTTCCTCGCGGAGAAAGTCGAAGTGGTGGTGCGCGGCACCGATGACTTCCCGGCCTTCAGTTGGGGCGAGTTGTTCGCCATGGTGCCCCGCACCCTGGCGCGGGAAATGCGCAAGCTGGGCTACTTCCTGCCCCGGGCCCTCGCGCTGCTCATCCTCTCGTTCATCCCCGTGGTCAATTTGATCGCCGCGCCGCTGTGGCTGCTGTTTGGCGTGTGGATGATGGCCATCCAGTACATCGACTACCCGGCGGACAACCACAAGCTGGGCTGGAACGAAATGCTCGCCTGGCTACGCGAGAAGCGCTGGCAGAGCCTGGGCTTCGGCGGCATCGTCTACGTGGCGCTGCTGATTCCGGTGGTCAACATCCTGATGATGCCGGCTGCCGTGGCCGGCGCCACACTGTTCTGGGTGCGCGAGCGCGGCGCCGAGAACCTGCCTACCCACCAAGGCTGAACCGGCGTCATAAATCCATCACCGCACTGACATCTGCACGACATGGCCCGGGGTGACACTCAGGCCATGACAGCCGCCCTACGCATCACCCTGGTTACCGAAACCTTCCCCCCGGAAATCAACGGCGTGGCCAGCACCCTGGCCCACTTCTGCGATGGCTTGCGCGCGCGCGGCCATCGCATTGAGTTGGTTCGCCCGCGCCAACCCGCTGACCACAACCGCCCCAACGACGAGTTCCTCATGCTCTGCCGGGGCTGGCCGCTGCCGGGTTACCCGGGATTGCAGTGGGGGCAATCGTCGATGCACAAGCTGCTGCGCCGCTGGAAACGCCAACGCCCGGATGTGCTGTACATCGCCACCGAAGGCCCGCTGGGGCTGTCGGCCCTACGCGCGGCGCGGCGCCTGGGGATAGCGGTGGTCAGCGGCTTTCATACCAATTTCCAGCAGTATTCGCGCCTGTATGGCCTGGGGCCACTGAGCCGCCTGCTGACCCACTACCTGCGCGGGTTCCACAACCGCTCGCACCTGACCCTGGTGCCCAGCCTCAGCCAACACCTGGAGTTGGCGCGGCGCCACTTCGAGCGTTTGGCCCTGCTTACTCGCGGTGTGGACAGCCACCTGTTCAACCCGGCCAAACGCCGCGATGAGCTGCGCCGCCAGTGGGGCCTGGAGAACGACGATATCGCGGTGATTTACATCGGGCGCCTGGCCCCGGAAAAAAACCTCGGCCTGCTGCAACGCTGCTTCGCGACCCTGTGCAGCAGTTATCCACAGCGGCCCATGAGGTTGATCCTGGTGGGCGATGGGCCGCAGCGTGGCTCGCTGGAAAAAGACCTGCCCGATGCCGTGTTCTGTGGTGCGCAATGCGGCGAGGCACTGGCCGAGCACTACGCGTCGGGGGACGTATTTTTGTTCCCCAGCCTTACCGAGACCTTCGGCAACGTCGTGCTCGAAGCCCTGGCTTCAGGCCTGGGCGTGGTGGCGTATGACCAGGCTGCCGCCGCCCAGCATATTCGCCACGGCTACAACGGCGTGCTGGCGATGCCCGGCGACGAGGCGGCGTTCTGCGATGCGGCGGCCTGGTTGCTGGAAGAGCGCGAAAGCCTGCGCCGAGTGCGCCTCAATGCCCGGCAACACGCCGGCCGCCAAGGCTGGCCGGCAGTGATCGAACAGTTGGAAGGGTATTTGCGCGCGGCGAGTGCGTCGGCCAAGGGTGTGGCGGCCCTTGAGGGTGGCGCGGGGAACGCCACCCCGGACGCCCTTAAACCAGGCTCATCAGGGCTTCGCGGCTAAACGGCAGGATGTCCTGCTCGCGGCCTTCGCGCACTTTCACGGCCCAGTCCGGGTCCACCAGCAGAGCGCGGCCCACGGCTACCAGGTCGAACTCGTCGTTGTTCAGGCGTTCCAGGAGTTTTTCCAGGCTCGCCGGTTGGGCGACTTTGTCGGTGTTGACCATAAATTGCAGGAATTCGCCGTCCAGGCCCACGCTGCCCACGGTGATGGTCGGTTTGCCGGTCAGTTGCCGGGTCCAACCGGCCAGGTTGAGGTCAGAGCCTTCGAATTCCGGCTCCCAGAACCGCCGCGTCGAGCAGTGGAAAATATCCACCCCAGCGTCGGACAACGGCTGGAGAAACTCCGCCAGCGCCTCGGGGGTTTGCACCAGGCGAGCGGTGTAATCCTGCTGCTTCCACTGGGAAAACCGCAGGATGATCGGGAAATCCTTACCGACCGCCGCACGCACGGCCTGAATCAGTTCAATGGCAAAACGCGAGCGATTGGCCAGGTTGCCACCGTATTCGTCGGTGCGCTGGTTGCTGCCCTCCCAGAAGAACTGGTCCACCAGGTAACCATGGGCGCCGTGGATTTCTACACCGTCCATGCCGATGCTCTGGGCATCCTTGGCGGCCTGGGCGAAGGCGCCGATCACGTCCTGGATGTCTTGCTTCGTCATGCCGTGGACCACCACCTGGCCGTCCTTGAGTTTTTCCATCGGGCCATAGGCCGGGACGCTGGCGTCCGGCTCGGTGCCGATGCGACGCACGCTGCCCACGTGCCACAACTGCGGAACGATCTTGCCGCCCTCGGCGTGCACCGCGTCCACGACTTTCTTCCACCCGGCCAGGGCCGCGTCGCCATAGAAATGCGGCACGTTCGGGTAGCCGTTGGAGGCCTTGTGCCCAACGGTAGTGCCCTCGGTAATGATGAGGCCCACGCCGGCCGCGGCGCGGCGGCGGTAGTACTCGATGACTTTGGAATTGGGCACGCCGCCGGGCGAGAACGAACGGGTCATGGGCGCCATCACCACGCGGGTCGGCAGCTCCAGGGAGCCGAGCTGAAAGGGTTTGAACAAGGCTTGGACAGGCATCGCATTCTCCGCACGCACAGGATTTTATGACGGCAATAATATGGAGCCATCACAGCACTGAACAGCACTATTGATTCCGGTGATTAAGGGGTAGAAGCCTACAAGTAAGCGCAGGCGAGGTTCGGCGCGAGCGCGCCGCCTCCCGCCGTGCACGCCATCAGGCCAGGGCTTTTTCGATGGCCTGCACCACGCTCACATCATCCGGTGCGGTGCGCGGCGAGAAACGCGCCAAGACGCGGCCGTCCTTGCCGACGAGGAATTTCTCGAAGTTCCAGGTGATGTCCCCCGGAAACTCCGCGCCCTCGCCCGCCAGCAGGCGATACAGCTGATGGCGTTCCGGCCCGTTAACGTCCAGCTTGCCGGCCAGCGGGAAGCTCACGCCGTAGTTGAGGCTGCAGAAATCCTGGATCTCTTGGCCCGTGCCCGGCTCCTGCCCGGCAAACTGGTTGCACGGCACGCCCAGCACACTGAAACCCTGGCCCTTGAATTGCTGGTAGAGGTTTTCCAGCGCTGCGTACTGAGGCGTCAACCCGCACTTGGAGGCGACGTTGACCACCAGCACGACTTGCCCCTTGAGCGGCATCAGAGGAAGGGCCTTGCCGTCCAGGGCGGTGAGATTAAGGTCGTGAAAAGCACTCATGGCGAACTCCAAAATTCCCGTGTTTTCTTGAAACCTGCCGACAGCGTTCACCATCGCCAACTGCCACCGACTAAAAAGGCGCCCTCGGGCGCCTTTCCAGATCAGTGAGCTTAGCCCACAAAATCAGTGGTGATGACCGCCTTCGCCATGCACGTGACCATGGGCGATTTCTTCTTCGCTGGCATCACGGATATCAACGATCTTGACCTGGAAGGTCAAACGCTGGCCGGCCAATGGGTGGTTGCCGTCAACGGTCACGTCGTCGCCGTCCAGGTCGCGGATGGTGACGATCTGCATCTGGCCATCCGGTGCCGACGCGTGGAACTGCATGCCCACTTCCAGCTCGTCGACGCCTTCGAACATGCTGCGGCTCAGGGTGCTGACCAGTTCGGCAGCGTATTCGCCGTAGGCATCTTCAGGTTCAACGGCCACGGTCAGTTCATCACCGACGCTCTTGCCATCGAGGGCTTTTTCCAGGCCCGGGATGATGTTGCCTGCGCCTTGCAGGTAGACCAGCGGCGCGCCGCCGGCTGAGCTGTCGATGACCTCACCAGCGTCGTTGGTCAGGGTATAGTCGATGGAGACAGCCTTATTGGCGGCGATCAGCATGGGGCGAGACCTTTTGCATAAGAATGAAGAACGGGCAAGTTTAGCGAAGCAAACGAGCGAAAGCGACCACAACCCGGACAAACGGCCGATGCCAGGGGGCAGTACGGTCAGCGGTTTTCATCAGGACGAAGATGGCCACTGGGTTGCGCTGCTGTCGTGCGGCCATAGCCAGCACCTGCGCCACCAACCGCCCTGGCAATCGCGGGCCTGGGTCGAGGATGCGCACGCGCGCCAGGCAAAAATAGGCCAGCCCTTTGACTGCGGTTGGTGTGCTCAAGGCCCGGTTAGCGATAACCTTAGCGCCTGATACCCGGCAAATGGCCAGTTATAGGCCAGCGCCCGCCATGCAACTTCCGAGAATCCGCATGCAAACTTTTTTTATCGCACCCACCGATTTTGGCGTGGGCCTGACCTCCATCAGCCTCGGGCTGGTGCGCACCCTCGAACGGGCCGGGCTGAAAGTCGGCTTCTTCAAACCCATCGCCCAGCCCCACCCAGGCGACACTGGCCCGGAGCGCTCCACCGAACTGGTGGCCCGCACCCACGGCCTGAAACCGCCGCAGCCCCTGGGCCTGGCCCATGTCGAGCGGATGCTGGGCGATGGCCAGCTCGATGAACTGCTGGAAGAAATCATCACCCTTTACCAGCAAGCGGCCGTGGGCAAGGACGTGCTGGTGGTCGAAGGCATGGTGCCGACCCGCAGTGCCAGCTATGCCGCACGGGTCAACCTGCACCTGGCCAAGAGCCTGGATGCCGAGGTGATCCTGGTTTCGGCCCCGGAAAACGAAGTGCTCACCGAACTCTCCGGGCGCGTGGAGTTGCAGGCCCAACTGTTCGGCGGGCCGAAAGACCCGAAAGTGCTGGGTGTGATCCTCAATAAGGTGAAAACCGACGAAAGCATGGAGGCCTTCGCCGCGCGCCTGAAGGAACATTCGCCGTTGCTGCGCAGTGGCGATTTCCGCTTGCTGGGCTGCATTCCGTTCCAACCCGAACTCAACGCCCCGCGCACCCGCGATGTGGCCGACCTGTTGGGCGCCCAGGTGCTCAACGCCGGGGACTACGAAACCCGGCGCATGAGCAAAATCATCATTTGCGCGCGCACCATGCGCAACACCGTGGAGCTGCTCAAGCCCGGCGTGCTGGTGGTGACCCCGGGGGACCGCGACGACATCATCCTCGCCGTCAGCCTCGCGGCGATCAACGGCGTGCCCCTGGCCGGCCTGCTGCTGACCAGCGATACCCTGCCCGACCCGCGCATCATGGACCTGTGCCGTGGCGCGTTGCAGGCCGGGTTGCCGGTGTTGTCGGTGAGCACCGGTTCCTACGACACCGCCAACCAGTTGAACGGTTTAAACAAGGAAATCCCCATCGATGACCGCGAACGTGCGCAGATCATCACCGACTTCGTCGCCAGCCACCTGGACGCCAAATGGCTGCACCAGCGCTGCGGCACCCCACGGGAAATGCGCCTCACCCCGGCGGTGTTCCGCTACCAGTTGATCCAGCGCGCCCAGCTCGCCAACAAGCGCATCGTGTTGCCCGAGGGCAGCGACCCGCTGACCGTACAAGCCGCGGCCATTTGCCAGGCCCGTGGCATCGCCCGTTGCGTGCTGCTGGCCAAACCTGAGGATGTGCAAGCCGTGGCCCGTGCCCAGGGCATCGAACTGCCCGAAGGCCTGGAAATCCTCGACCCGGACCTGATTCGCAAGCGCTACGTTGAGCCTATGGTGGCCCTGCGCAAAACCAAAAGCCTGAACGCGCCCATGGCCGAGCAGCAACTGGAAGACACCGTGGTGATCGGCACCATGATGCTGGCGCTCGATGAGGTGGACGGCTTGGTGTCCGGGGTCATCCACTCCACCGCCAATACCATTCGCCCGGCCCTGCAACTGATTAAGACCGCGCCTGGCTGTACCCTGGTGTCGTCGGTGTTCTTCATGCTGTTCCCCGACCAGGTGCTGGTGTACGGCGACTGCGTGATGAACCCCCACCCCAGCGCCACAGAACTGGCGGAAATCGCCCTGCAAAGTGCCGACTCTGCCGCCGCGTTCGGCATCACCCCGCGGGTGGCGATGATTAGCTATTCCAGCGGTGAGTCGGCCAGTGGCGAGGAAGTGGAGAAAGTCCGCGAAGCCACCCTGCTGGCCCACGAGGCGCAAAGCACCCTGCTGATCGACGGCCCCCTGCAATACGACGCCGCCGCCAATGAACACGTCGCCCGGCAACTGGCGCCCAACAGCCTGGTGGCGGGCAAGGCCACGGTGTTCGTGTTCCCCGACCTCAACACCGGCAACACCACCCACAAGGCGGTGCAGCGCAGCGCCGATTGCGTCAGCCTAGGGCCGATGCTGCAAGGCCTGCGCAAACCGGTGAACGACCTGCCCCGCGGCGCGCAAGTCGATGACATCGTGTACACCATCGCCCTCACCGCGATTCAAGCGGCCAACCGACCTATGGATGCCTAAATGCTGGAATTTCTACCTGCCCCCGTGCGCGGGGTGATCGCCTCGCTCTTACTGGCGCTGAACACGATCCTGCTGTGCTCGTTCCTGTTCTGCGTGGCGATCTTCAAGGTGCTGCCGTTCGCCCTCACGCAACGCTTCACCGCGTGGCTGATGAGCCACACCCACGAAGCCTGGATCAGCAACAACAAAGCCTGGATGGACCTGGTATGCCGCACCCGCTGGCACCTAGAGGGGTTGCAGGGCCTGGACTACCAGCACTCGTACCTGATTACCAGCAACCACCAGAGCTGGGTCGACATCATGGTGCTGCAGTACGTGCTCAACCGCCGCATCCGCCCGCTGAAGTTCTTCCTCAAGCAAGAGCTGATCTGGGTCCCGGTGATCGGCCTGGCCTGGTGGGCCCTGGGCTTTCCGTTCATGAAGCGTTACTCCAAGGCCTACCTGGAAAAACACCCGGAGAAAAAGGGCAAGGACCTGGAAACCACGCGCAAGACCTGCGCTAAGTTCCGCAATAACCCGGTGGGCATGTTCAACTTCGCCGAGGGCACGCGCTTCACCCCCAGCAAGCATGCCCAGCAGCAGTCGCCGTTCCGCTACCTGCTCAAGCCCAAGGCCGGCGGTATCGCCTTTGTTCTGGACTCCATGGGCGAACAGCTCCAATCCATCGTCAACGTGACCATCCACTACCCCGGTGGGCGCCCCGGCTATTGGGATTTGCTGTGCGGTAACGTCAAGGAGGTGGTGGTGCATTTCGAGGAAGTGCAGATCCCGCCCGAGTTCATCGGCAAGAACTACGAACAGGACGGCGAGTACCGGTTGCAGTTCCAGCAATGGATCAACCGCTTATGGGAAGAGAAGGACGCGTTGCTGGAGCGATTGCATCACCAGTATCCCGCCAAGCCTTGAGGCGCCTGTAAGGGCGCCATCGCGAGCAGGCTCGCTCCCACACCCCACCAAAAAGCCCGCCACCGATCACTCGGTGGCGGGCTTTTCACTTACCGCTTGCAGCTAACCACTTACCGCTGCGTCCCTCTTAGATCGCCCCACGCTGACGCAACAGTTCGAGCACCTGCTTGACGCTGTCGTCCAACGACAACGCCTGGGTGTCGATCACCAGGTCGGCATTGAGCGGCACATCGTAGGGGAAGGATTCACCCGGGATGTTGTCGCCACCCGCCGCATACAGGCCCTGCGGGTCACGCTCGGCGCACACCGCAGGCGAGGCCTGGACGTACACGGTGAGCAGGCGCTCGTTGCCGATCAGCGCCTTGGCCTGTTCGCGGCCTTCGGCATCCGGGGCGACGAACGCGGCCAGGGTCAGCAGGCCGGCTTCGTTGAACTGACGTGCGACATGGGCCGCACGGCGCCAGTTCTCGGTGCGCCCGGCGCGGTCCTGGGGCAAGCCCTTGTTCAGGTCGTGGCGCAGGTTCTGGCCATCGAGCACAAACACCGCCCGGCCCATGTCGAACAGCTTGCGCTCTACCGCATAGGCCAGGGTGCTTTTACCGGCGCCCGACAAGCCACTGAACAGCACGGTGGCCGGTTGCTGGCCGAAGCGCTCGGCGCGCTCTTCGGTGGCCACGTGGGCCAGTTTGCCGTGGTGGCTTACGCTGCCGTGGGCCAGGGGCGCGGCGATAATCATGCCGGCGGCGACGGTGCCGTTGGTCAGGCGATCGATGACGATGAACGAGCCAGTGGTGCGGTTGCTGGCGTAACCGTCCAGGGCGATGGCGGCGTCCAGGCTGATCTTGACCCGGCCGATTTCGTTCAACTGCAACGCACTGGCCGGGCCTTCGGCCAGGGTGTTGACGTCCACGCGGTGGACGATGCTGGTGATCGAGCCCGGCACATAACTGGTGGCGCGCTTGATGTCGTATTTCTTGCCCGGCAGCATCGGCTCTTCGGCCATCCACACCAGCATGGCGTCGAAGGCGTCAGTGACTTGCGGCACGTTGTCGGCATGCACCAGCAGGTCGCCACGGGAGATGTCGATCTCGTCTTCCATGGTCAGGGTCACGGCTTGGCCCGGGCCGGCGTGCTCCAGCTCACCTTCGAAGGTGACGATGGATTTGACGCGGCTGCTCTTGCCCGACGGCAGCACCACCACTTCGTCGCCCTTGTGCACGATGCCGCTGGCCAGGGTGCCAGCAAAACCGCGGAAGTTCAGGTTCGGCCGGTTGACATACTGCACCGGGAAACGCAGGTCGGTGTAGTTGCGGTCGTTGGCGATCTCGACGGTCTCGAGGATCTCCATCAGCGACTGCCCGGTGTACCAAGGCGAGCGCTCGCTCTTGTTCACCACGTTGTCGCCCTTGAGCGCCGACATCGGAACGAAGGCCAAGGTGCTCGGCTTGAAGGCGATACCTTCGGCGAACTTCAGGTAATCGGCCTTGATCGACTCGAAAATGCTCTCGTCGAAACCGTTGAGGTCCATTTTGTTGATCGCGACCACGATGTGCTTGATGCCCAACAACGAGGCAATAAAGCTGTGGCGGCGGGTCTGGGTCTGCACGCCGTAGCGGGCGTCCACCAGGATAATCGCCAGATCACAGGTGGACGCACCGGTGGCCATGTTGCGGGTGTACTGCTCATGGCCGGGGGTGTCGGCGATGATGAATTTGCGCTTGGCGGTAGAGAAATAGCGGTAGGCCACATCGATGGTGATGCCCTGCTCACGCTCGGCCTGCAAACCGTCCACCAGCAACGCCAAGTCGATATCGTCACCGGTGGTGCCGACTTTCTTCGAGTCGCGGGTGATGGCTTCCAGATGATCTTCGTAGATCATCTTGGAGTCGTGCAGCAAACGCCCGATCAGCGTGCTCTTGCCGTCGTCAACGTTGCCACAGGTCAGAAAGCGCAGCATTTCCTTACGTTCGTGCTGGCCCAGGTAGGCGAGGATGTCCTCGCTAATCAAATCAGATTGATGGCTCATTACGTTCAAGCTCCAAGCTGTGAGCTTCAAGCGGCAAGCTTGTCGGCGTACAGCTAGTCAGAAATTTTGTTAATCAGGCCGCAGAGCATTTTTGAGAGCTCCCGGGTTTCTGCAATCCAGTTATCAGCCAGTGGTTGGGCGATGTAAGCGATGTCACTGCCGATGAGAGTCTGAGTTCGTAACTCTCCACAAGAGGCCTTCGCAATCCAGAGGAAACGTACCTTTTCTTTGGCACTGCGACGCTCCATTCCTTCAGCAATATTGGAAGGCACCGAAAGTGCTGAGCGAGTGATTTGGTCCTTGAAACCAAGATCCCTGCATTGAGCAAACTCTCAGTAAACTCTCACCGCTAGACACGTGCTTCTCTGCCAAACAACCAACTTCTCGAAATCCATTACGAGTCACTCAAACGCGACCCGCAACAACCGGCTGCTAGCACCAGGCTGCAAGATGACGCATACCGCCCTTCACTTGCAGCTTGAGGCTTGTAACTCGAAGCTTAAAAGTACCCCTGCCGTTTTTTGTCTTCCATGGAGCCTGCGCCATCGTGGTCGATGACACGGCCCTGGCGCTCGGAAGTTCGCGTCAGGAGCATTTCCTGGATGATGTCCGTCAGCGTCTCGGCTTCGGACTCCACCGCGCCCGTCAGCGGGTAGCAGCCGAGGGTGCGGAAACGCACTTTCTTTTTGACGATGCGGGCTTTGTCCTCGTCGGAGAGGTGCTCGAGGATGCGCTCGTCGTCGATCATGATGAGCGTGCCGTTTTTCTCGATCACTTCGCGCTCGGCGGCAAAGTACAGCGGCACGATCGGGATGCCTTCGAGGTAGATGTACTGCCAGATATCCAGCTCGGTCCAGTTGGACAGGGGGAACACGCGGATCGACTCGCCCTTGTTGACGTTGCCGTTGTAGACGTTCCACAGCTCCGGGCGCTGGTTTTTCGGGTCCCAGCGGTGCTTGCTGTCGCGGAACGAGTACACGCGCTCTTTGGCGCGGGATTTCTCTTCATCGCGGCGCGCACCGCCGAAAGCGGCGTCGAAACCGTACTTATCCAGGGCCTGCTTGAGGCCCTCGGTTTTCATGATGTCGGTGTGCTTGGCGCTGCCGTGGGTGAAGGGGTTGATCCCTTGCGCCACGCCGTCGGGGTTGACGTGGGTAATCAGCTCCAGGCCCAGCTCTTCGACCATGCGGTCGCGGAACCTGTACATCTCCTGGAATTTCCACTGGGTATCGACGTGCATCACCGGAAAGGGCAGCTTGCCCGGGAAGAAGGCCTTGCGCGCCAGGTGCAGCATCACGGCGGAATCTTTACCGATCGAGTAGAGCATCACCGGGTTATCGAACTCGGCGGCGACCTCGCGGATGATGTGGATGCTTTCGGCCTCCAGCTGTTTCAGATGCGTCAGTTTGTCGACCATGGCTACTCACGAAAACGATCTTATGGACGGCCAGCGGGCCGTGTTCGAGCGGGGCATGCTAGCACAGCGCCTGATTCTATAGAGGGCGCCAACTAGATCGAAACGGTATATGAATATGCCTGCTCGTTTGGCCTTGGCGCCCGCCTGCTACGGGGATCGCGTGCAGGGCTCAGATCGGGTTCGGGCAATCGATGAACAGGTGCTCAAGGGCAAAGCGCCGCGCCAGGTAGTCGCCCAACGCCTGAACGCCGTAGCGCTCAGTGGCGTGGTGGCCGGCGGCAATGAAGCTGATGTTGTTTTCCCGCGCACTGTGGAACGTCTGCTCGCTGGCCTCGCCGCTCAGGTAGAGGTCGACACCGGCCAAGACAGCCTGGTCGATGTAGCCCTGGCCGCCGCCGGTGCACCAGCCGACCCGGCGGATCATCTCGCTGCCTTCAATGAGCAAGGGCTCGCGGCCCATAGCGCCCTGCACGCGGCGGGCGAAATCCCGCGCGGTCAGGGGCTCGGCCAGGGAACCCACCAGCCCCACGACCTTGAGGTTGTCCGGGTCCAGCGAGCCTTCGACGGTGATGTCCAGTTGCCGGGCCAGTTGCACGTTGTTGCCCACCTCGGGGTGCAAGTCCAGCGGCAGGTGGTAGGCCAGCAGGCTGATGTCGTGCTTGAGCAGGGTCTTGAGGCGGCGCTGCTTCATACCGGTGATGCAGGGGTTTTCGCCCTTCCAGAAGTAACCGTGGTGGACCAGCACCAAGTCGGCCTTGGCCTCTACCGCCGCATCCAGCAGCGCCTGGCTGGCGGTGACGCCGCTGACGATGCGCATCACCTGCGGGCGGCCCTCGACCTGCAGGCCGTTGGGGCAATAGTCGGCAATTCTCGAACTGCCCAGATAACGATCCGCTTCTTGTACCAGGGTGCTCAGGGCGACGGCCATAAAAGACTCCTAAATATCCCGTTCAGAGCCGCACGCGCGCCTCTATAATGCGCGACATTATGGGCCGTCCATGGCCCTTCGTAACCTCTCAGGACTTGCTTAATGCTCAAGGCGCTGCGTTTCTTTGGCTGGCCGCTGTTGGCCGGCGTGCTTATCGCGTTGCTGATTATCCAGCGTTACCCGCAGTGGGTCGGCCTGCCCAGCCTGGACGTCAACCTGCAACAGGCGCCGCAAACCACGTCTATCCAGCAGGGTCCGGTGTCCTATGCCGACGCCGTGACCCTCGCCGCCCCCGCCGTGGTCAACCTGTACACCACTAAAGTCATCAACAAACCGGCCCACCCGCTGTTTGAAGACCCGCAGTTCCGGCGCTTCTTCGGCGATAACTCGCCCAAGCAGAAACGCATGGAATCGAGCCTCGGCTCGGGCGTCATCATGAGCCCCGAAGGCTATCTGCTGACCAACAACCACGTCACCAGCGGCGCCGACCAGATCGTCGTCGCCCTCAAGGACGGCCGCGAAACCCTGGCTCGAGTGATCGGCAGCGACCCGGAAACCGACCTGGCGGTGCTGAAGATCGACCTCAAGAACCTGCCCTCGATCACCATCGGCCGCTCGGACAACATCCGCATCGGCGACGTGACCCTGGCCATCGGCAACCCCTTCGGCGTTGGCCAGACCGTAACCATGGGCATCATCAGCGCCACCGGGCGCAACCAGTTGGGCCTGAACAACTACGAAGACTTCATCCAGACCGATGCGGCGATCAACCCCGGCAACTCCGGCGGCGCCCTGGTGGATGCCAACGGCAACCTGACCGGCATCAACACCGCGATTTTCTCCAAGTCCGGCGGCTCCCAGGGCATCGGCTTCGCCATCCCAGTGAAACTGGCCATGGAAGTGATGAAGTCGATCATCGAGCACGGCCAGGTGATCCGTGGCTGGCTTGGCATCGAGGTGCAGCCGCTGTCTCAGGAACTGGCGGAATCCTTTGGCCTCTCCGGGCGCCCGGGCATTGTAGTGGCGGGGATTTTCCGGGACGGCCCGGCGCAGAAGGCCGGTTTGCAACTGGGTGACGTGATCCTGAGCATCGACGGCGAACCGGCCGGCGATGGCCGCCGCTCGATGAACCAGGTGGCGCGGATCAAGCCGACGGACAAGGTCCGCATCCAGGTGATGCGCAACGGCCAGGAGCTCAAGCTCACCGCCGAAATCGGCCTGCGCCCACCGCCGGCCGTGGCGCCGGTGAAAGAAGAAGAGTAAGCCGCAATACTCATGTGGAGGCGGGCAAGCCCGCTCCCACACAAGCCTACGCCTGGAAATCCGGCTGAGGCTTAAAGCTCCCCCAACCCTTCGACCAACGCCTGATTCTGCTCGGGCGTGCCGATGCTGATGCGCAGGAATTGGTCGATGCGCTGCTGCTTGAAGTGGCGCACGATCACGCCCTGCTCGCGCAACTTGGCCGCCAGGGCGGCTGCGTCGTGCTGCGGGTGGCGGGCAAAGATGAAGTTCGCGGCCGAGGGCAGCACCTCGAAGCCCTTGGCCTTGAGCTGGCCCACCAGTGCTTCGCGGCTGTCGATGACCAACCGGCAAGTCTTGGCGAAGTACTCGCGGTCGTCGAACGCCGCTGCGCCGCCGACATTGGCCAGGCGATCAAGCGGATAGGAGTTGAAGCTGTTCTTGACCCGCTCCAGCGCCTCGATCAAATCCGCATGGCCTACCGCCAGGCCCACCCGCAGGCCCGCCAGGGAGCGGGACTTGGACAGGGTCTGGGTGACCAACAGGTTCGGGTAGCGATCCACCAGGCTGATGGCCGTCTCGCCGCCGAAATCGATGTACGCCTCGTCGACCACCACCACCGAGGCCGGGTTGGCCTTGAGGATCTGCTCAACCGCCTCCAGCGCCAGCAGGCAACCGGTGGGCGCGTTCGGGTTGGGGAAAATGATCCCGCCGTTGGGCCGTGCGTAATCCGCCGGGTCGATCTGGAACTGCTCATCCAACGGCACTGCATCGAAGTGGATGCCGTAGAGGCCGCAGTAGACCGGGTAGAAGCTGTAGCTGATGTCCGGGAACAGCAGCGGCAAGTCGTGCTGCAACAAGCCGTGGAAGATGTGCGCCAGCACTTCATCCGAGCCGTTGCCCAGGAATACCTGGTTGCCCTGCACGCCGTAGTAGCGGGCGACGGCTTGCTTGAGCAGGTCGCTGTTGGGGTCCGGGTACAGGCGCAACGTATCGCCCAGCTCGGCCTGCATCGCGGCCAGGGCCTTGGGCGATGGGCCATAGGGGTTTTCGTTGGTGTTGAGCTTGACCAGTTTGGTCAGCTTGGGTTGCTCGCCCGGCACGTAAGGCACCAGGTCCTTGACGAATGGGCTCCAGAATTTACTCATGCTCAGTCTCCTTTTTTATCGGCAAGGATGCGGTATTCAGCACTGCGGGCGTGGCCCGTGAGGGATTCGCCCCGGGCCAGTACCGAGGCGGTCTTGCCCAGCTCGGAGGCGCCTTGAGGCGAGCAGAAAATGATCGACGACCGCTTCTGGAAGTCATACACCCCCAGCGGCGACGAAAACCGCGCAGTGCCGGAGGTCGGCAGCACGTGGTTGGGGCCCGCGCAGTAGTCGCCCAGGGCTTCGCTGGTGTGGCGGCCCATGAAGATCGCGCCGGCGTGGCGGATCTGCGGCAACCAGGCCTGGGGGTCGGCTACCGACAGTTCCAGGTGTTCCGGGGCGATGCGGTTGGCGACGTCTATCGCTTGCTGCATGTCGCGCACCTGGATCAACGCGCCACGGCCGTTGATCGAGGTTTCGATGATCTCGGCACGCTCCATGGTGGGCAGCAACTTGGCGATGCTGGCGGCAACCTTGTCGAGAAACGCGGCGTCCGGGCTGACCAGGATCGCCTGGGCGTCTTCATCGTGCTCAGCCTGGGAGAACAGGTCCATGGCGATCCAGTCCGGGTCGGTCTGGCCATCGCACACGACGAGGATCTCCGAAGGGCCGGCGATCATGTCGATACCCACTTGGCCGAAGACATGGCGCTTGGCCGTGGCCACGTAGATGTTGCCCGGGCCGACCACTTTGTCCACCTTGGGCACGCTTTCGGTGCCGTAGGCCAGGGCCGCCACCGCTTGGGCGCCGCCGATGGTGAACACCCGGTCCACCCCGGCAATGCAGGCAGCGGCCAGCACCAGCTCATTGATTTCGCCGCGCGGCGTAGGCACGACCATGACCACTTCGGCCACACCCGCCACCTTGGCCGGAATCGCGTTCATCAATACCGACGACGGATAAGACGCTTTGCCGCCCGGCACGTAGAGGCCGGCGCGGTCCAGTGGCGTGACCTTCTGGCCCAGCACCGTGCCGTCGGCCTCGGTGTAGGTCCAGGAGTCCTGCTTCTGTTTTTCGTGGTAGCTGCGCACGCGCTCGGCGGCGGTTTCCAGGGCCTGGCGCTGCTCAGCGGTGATGCGGGTCAGGGCCAGCTCCAGGCGTTCGCGGGGCAGGATCAGGTCTGCCATGGACGCCACTTGCAGGCCATCGAACTGCTGGGTGAACTCCACCAACGCCGCATCGCCGCGCTCGCGCACAGCCTTGATGATGTCCAGCACCCGCTGGTTGACCGAGTCGTCGGACACACTCTCCCAGCTCAGCAGATGATCCAGATGATGGGCAAAATCCGGGTCGGCAGCGTTGAGTCGGCGAATGGCAGTGGACGTGGTCATAGCGAGAGCCTCATAGGATTGGCAAAAACTCAGGCGCCCATAACTAGCAGTCATTTCCGCTTGGGCACCTGAGAATTCTGGCTATGAGGCGGATAGACGGGCGCGCTTTAGGGGCGCGCGAGTGAATCAACCGCGGTGTCGCGACTCCACTGCTGTGCGCAGGGTATCGATCAACGCCTGAATCCGGGCGTGCTGCATTTTCATCGAGGCTTTGTTGACGATCAGCCGGGAACTGATGGCCGCGATGAATTCCTGGGGTTCCAGGCCATTGGCGCGCAGGGTGTTACCGGTGTCGACGACGTCGATGATTTTGTCGGCCAAGCCGATCAACGGCGCCAGTTCCATCGAGCCGTAGAGCTTGATGATATCGACCTGGCGGCCCTGTTCGGCGTAGTAACGCTTGGCGACATTGACGAACTTGGTGGCGATGCGCAGGCGGCCCTTGGGCTCGGGCGCGCCGACCTTGCCGGCCGTCATCAGCTTGCACTGGGCAATCTGCAGATCCAGCGGCTCGTACAGGCCCTGGCCGCCGTACTCCATCAACACGTCCTTGCCCGCCACGCCGAGGTCGGCGGCGCCATGCTCGACGTAGGTCGGCACATCGGTGGCGCGCACAATCAGCAGGCGCACATCGGCCTGGGTCGTGGGGATAATCAGCTTGCGGCTCTTGTCCGGATCCTCGGTCGGCACGATGCCCGCTTCAGCCAGAAGCGGCAGGGTGTCGTCAAGGATGCGGCCCTTGGACAGTGCGATGGTCAACATGGGAAACGTCAGTCCTTATCAGGCTACTGATGCCCGGTCGCAAACGGCGCCGGACATGAATCGAGGCCGTGAAGCCCCGATCGAAAAAACCTTGTGGGCACGTCCCTGTGCCCTGCTGCGAGAACTAGCCCGGTACGCGGCGGATTTTCGCGCCGAGCATCTGCAGTTTCTCTTCGATGCACTCATAGCCACGGTCTATGTGGTAAATGCGGTCGATCAGCGTGTCACCTTCGGCGATCAGCGCCGAAATCACCAGGCTGGCCGAAGCCCGCAGGTCGGTGGCCATGACCGGGGCGCCCTTGAGCTTCTCGGTGCCGGTGACGATGGCGGTGTTGCCTTCGACCTGGATCTTGGCACCCATGCGATGCAGCTCGTAGACGTGCATGAAGCGGTTTTCGAAGATCGTCTCGATCACCGCGCCGGTGCCTTCGGCAATGGCGTTCAGGGAGATGAACTGCGCCTGCATGTCGGTGGGGAACGCCGGGTATGGAGCAGTACGCACGTTGACAGCCTTGGGCCGCTTGCCGTGCATGTTCAGCTCGATCCAGTCTTCGCCGGTGGTGATCTCGGCGCCCGCTTCCTTGAGTTTTTCCAGGACAGCTTCGAGGATGGTCGGATCGGTGTCCTTGACCTTCACACGGCCGCCGGTCACGGCAGCGGCGACCAGGTAGGTGCCCGTCTCGATACGGTCCGGCATCACTTTATAAGTGGCCGAGTGCAGGCGAGGCACGCCGTCGATGGTGATGGTGTCGGTGCCCGCGCCGGACACTTTCGCGCCCATGGCGTTGAGGAAGTTCGCCAAGTCCACCACTTCCGGCTCACGGGCGGCGTTTTGCAGCACGCTGCGGCCAGTGGCCAGTGCAGCGGCCATCATGATGTTCTCAGTGCCGGTCACGCTGACGGTATCGAAGAAGAAACTCGCGCCGCGCAGGCCACCCTCAGGCGCCTTGGCCTTGATGTAGCCACCTTCGACGTCGATGGTCGCGCCCATGGCTTCCAGGCCACGGATGTGCAGGTCGACCGGACGTGAACCGATGGCGCAACCGCCCGGCAGAGCCACTTCAGCCTCACCGAAACGGGCAACCATCGGCCCCAGCACCAGGATCGAGGCCCGCATGGTTTTCACCAGTTCGTACGGGGCGATCAGGGTCTTGATGGTGCGTGGGTCGATTTCGACGCTCAGCTTCTCGTCGATCACCGGCTCAATGCCCATGCGCCCGAACAGCTCGATCATGGTGGTGATGTCATGCAGGTGCGGCAGGTTGGCGACCGTGACCGGGCCATCGCACAGCAGGGTGGCTGCCAGAATCGGCAGGGCAGAGTTCTTTGCCCCGGAAATACGGATCTCGCCATCAAGACGAACACCGCCGGTAATAATCAGTTTATCCATAAGAATCTCGACGCCCTTGGGCTCAGGTGCGCTCGGCCCAGGCCGCGCTGCTGAAAAATTTCATAGTGACCGCGTGGATGCTGCCATCGGCGATCCATGGGTTCAAATGGGCATAGACCTGCTGCTGACGCTTGACCGGGCTCAAAGCCACCAGTTCGTCGCTAATCACGTTCAGCTGGAAGTTGCAGCCTTCGCCTTCAACTTCCACCTGCGTATCTGGCAGCTTTCCTTCAAGGAAGCTCTTCACTTCTACGGCCTGCATGCTCAACCTCAATCGGCGCCCTGTGCGCGCGGGTCGTGCATCATACAAAAAAGCCCCGCGCCTGCGAACCCCGCGAAGCAGGACTCTGACGGGGGGCTTTTGTATCGATGCTATTTAGGGATGGATCAGCAACTCGGTCAAACCGCTGACCTGGGCGATTTCCTGCATGTCTTCAGGCAACGCGCGAATGCTCAACGGCTTGCCGGCGGCCTGCGCATCGCGCATGAAGGCCAGCAACAGCGACAAACCGACGCTGCTGGATTTGACCACCGCCGAACAGTCGACTACCAACGCAGTGGCCGTGCTGCTCTTTATCAGGGCCTGGCCCTGCTTGCGCAGGCCCGGGCCGCTGCGGTAGTCGAGCACACCGCTGAGCAGCAACTCGCCGGCCGCGCCCATACGGATTGCCGACTCGCTCATTGCTCGACCTTTATGGCGGGGTCGTCGGTCTTTTCCTTGGCCTTGGCCACTTCGCCCGCCCAACCGTCGATGGTCTTATCCAGATTGTTGCCATTGCGCTGCATGGCATCGGCGAACTGGTCGCGGAACAACTTGCCGATGTTGATGCCGTTGATAATCACGTTCCGCACTTTCCACTCACCGTTAATCTTGGTCAGGGTGTAGGAAACCGGGTAGATGGAACCGTTGTTACCCTTGACCTGCATGTCGACACTGGTACGGTCCGCACCTTCATCCTTGGCCGGGGAAACGGTAATGCCCTGGTTGTTGTACTCCAGCAGGGCATTGCCATAGAACTGCATCAGGCTGCGCTTGAAGTTTTCCTGAAAGCGCGCCATCTGCGCCGGCGTAGCCTTGCGCGAATACTTGACGGTCATGATGCTGCGCGAGATGCCATCGGCATCCACCACCGGGCCGACGATGCCATTGAGCGCGTCGTAGAACTCGCTCGGGCTCTGCTTGTACTTCTCCTTGTTGGCGGCAAGGTCCGCCAGCAGGCGGGTGGTCGTATCCTGGACGATGTCGTGCGCCGAAGGCGCTGCCACAGCGTTGGCCATCAACGGCAGGGCCGCCAAGAGGACCAACAGGCCACGTCGCAAGGTAGAGATCATAAAAAACTTCCTCATTTGGCGTCTTTGCTAACGGTATTGAGCAGGAATTTACCGATCAGGTCTTCGAGCACCAGCGACGACTGGGTGTCGTGGATGGTTGCACCATCCTTGAGCAGGGTCTCCTCCCCGCCCACGCTGAGGCCGATGTACTTCTCGCCCAACAGGCCAGCCGTGAGGATAGATGCAGTGGAGTCGGTCGGCAGGTTATCGACACGTTTTTCCAGTTGCAGCGTGACTCGCCCGGTGAAACTGTCGCGATCCAGATCGATAGCCGTGACCTTGCCGATGGTCACACCGGCCATGGTCACTTTCGATCTGACCGTCAAACCCGCGATATTGTCGAAGTAGGCATAAAGTTTATAGCTGTCGCTGCTTGAACTCGGGGACAGTCCACTGACCCGCAGGGCCAGCAACAGCAAAGCCAGGATGCCAGCCAGCAAGAAAAGGCCGACACCGATTTCCAGGGTGCGGTTTTGCATCAGAAATCTCCAAACATCAAGGCGGTCAAAATAAAGTCCAGGCCAAGAATGGCCAACGAGGCGTACACCACGGTTTTCGTGGTGGCACGACTGATCCCCTCGGAAGTGGGCTCGCAGTCGTAACCTTGGAACACGGCAATCCAGGTCACTACAAAGGCGAAGACAATGCTTTTAATCACACCATTGAGCACGTCACCGCTGAACGTCACGCTATTTTGCATGTTCGACCAGTAGGAACCTTCGTACACCCCGAGCCAGTCCACGGCGACCCATGAACCGCCCCAGATCCCGACCACGCTGAAGATCATCGCCAGCAACGGCAGGGAAATGAAGCCGGCCCACAGGCGCGGGGCAATAATGTATTTGAGCGGATCAACACCAATCATCTCCAGGCTGGAGAGCTGCTCGGTGGACTTCATGTTGCCGATCTCGGCGGTCAGCGCAGACCCGGCCCGGCCGGCGAACAATAGGGCCGTGACCACCGGCCCCAGTTCACGCAGCAAGGTCAGGGCCACCATCTGCCCCACCGCTTGCTCGGAACCGTAGCTGGACAGGATGTTGAAACCCTGCAACGCCAGCACCATGCCGATGAAGATCCCGGAGACGACGATAATCACCAGGGACATCACCCCCACCGAGTGCAACTGTTTAACCAGCAGCCCAAACCCACCACCGATGCCGCCACGGCCCAACAACGCATGAAACAGGAACAGCGTCGAACGCCCCAGCACCTGGACGATATCGATCGCCCCCTGGCCCAAGCGTCGGACTCTCTCAATAATCGATTGCTTGCGCATCAGCGCTTCCCCAGAAGATCTGCGCGGTAGTCCGGCGCCGGAAAGTGAAACGGCACCGGGCCATCCGGATCGCCGGTCATGAACTGGCGAATGCGCGGGTTATCGGTGTTCATCAATTCTTCGGGCGTGCCCTGCCCCAACACCTGGCCATCACCCACGACATAGAGGTAATCGGCAATGCTCGCGGTTTCTGCAAGATCATGGGAAACCACGATACTGGTAATGCCCAACGCGTCGTTGAGCAAACGGATCAGGCGCACCAACACGCCCATGGCGATCGGGTCCTGACCGACGAACGGCTCGTCATACATGAGAATTTGCGGATCGAGGGCGATGGCCCGCGCCAACGCGACACGGCGCTTCATCCCGCCGGACAATTCGTCCGGCATCAGGTCGATGGCGCCGCGCAAGCCTACCGCCTGCAACTTGAGCAGGACGATGTCGCGGATCATCTCCTCCGGCAACTGGGTATGAACCCGCAGGGGAAAAGCGACGTTCTCGAACACATCGAGGTCGGTGAACAACGCGCCACTCTGGAACAGCACGCCCATTTGCTTGCGGGCGTCGAACAGATCGCTGCGCGACAGCTTGGGCAGGTTCTGCCCATTGACCCAGACTTCGCCCCCGTTGGGACGCAACTGTGCCCCCATCAGCCGCAGTAGCGTGGTCTTTCCGCAGCCGGAAGGCCCCATGATGCCGGTGACCTTTCCCCGCGGAATGCGAATATCGACGTTATTGAAGATGCTGCGCGCACCGCGCTTGAAGGACACACCCTTCAGCTCGACCGCGTAGGCTTTATCGGCACTCATCTAAACTCCTTGCGATGCAGCCTGTCACTCGGACGCCTGGCTCCCTACCGAAAGCACATACATCCTGGGCAGGCCGAGCCGGCGGCGAACTATATCACTGCTCAAGCGTGGCGCCCAAGGCCAAGCCCGGGGCCGTTCAGGATCGAGACAGACAAAAACACTGCACTTGGAGCACAGCCACACGATGGAGTTGCACAAAGCCTGACGAACTTCTGTAAGGCACTGCCTCATTCCCGCTATAATCGCCGCCTTTTCATCTGGGTAATCGATTTCTACATGAGCCAATCCAGCGACCTGATTCAATCGGCACAACGCACCATCCGCCTCGAAATTGAAGCCATTCAAGGCTTGATACCCCATATCGACGCAGATTTCGTACGCGCTTGCGAGATGATTCTGGCCAGCAAAGGCCGCGTGGTCGTGGTCGGCATGGGCAAGTCCGGACACATCGGCAACAAGATCGCCGCAACCCTGGCAAGCACTGGCACCACGGCATTCTTCGTACACCCCGCTGAAGCCAGCCATGGCGACATGGGGATGATTACCCGTGACGACGTCATCATTGCCCTGTCCAACTCTGGCTCAACCAACGAAATCATCACTCTGCTGCCGCTTATCAAGCGCCTGGGCATCCAGATGATTAGCCTGACCGGCAACCCGGGCTCGCCGCTAGCCAAAGCTGCCGACGTCAACCTCGATTGCCGCGTGGCCCAGGAAGCCTGCCCGCTCAACCTGGCCCCCACCTCCTCTACCACCGCGGCCCTGGTGATGGGCGATGCCCTGGCCATTGCCCTGCTGGAAGCTCGCGGCTTTACCGCTGAAGATTTCGCTTTTTCCCACCCAGGCGGCGCTCTGGGCCGACGCCTGCTGCTGAAGGTGGAAAACGTCATGCACACAGGTGAAGAACTGCCGAAGGTGCAACGCGGCACACCGCTCAAGCATGCCTTGATGGAAATGACCCGCAAGGGCCTGGGCATGACCGCCGTACTGGAAGCCGACGGCCGCCTGGCCGGGGTTTTCACTGACGGCGACCTACGCCGCACCTTGGACCGCGACCTGGACCTGCGCACCGCCACCATCGACGACGTAATGACCGCCCACGGCAAAACCGCCCGCGCAGAAATGCTCGCCGCCGAAGCCCTGAAAATCATGGAAGACCACAAGATCAGCGCGCTGATCGTGGTCGACGAGCAGGACCACCCGGTGGGCGCGTTCAACCTCGGCGACCTGCTGCGCGCAGGAGTGATGTAAATGAACGACGAACTGATGCAACGGGGTAAAGCCATCAAACTGGCGGTTTTCGACGTTGATGGCGTTTTGACCGACGGTCGTCTGTATTTCCTCGAAGATGGCAGCGAGTTCAAGACGTTCAACACCCTCGACGGGCAAGGCATCAAGATGCTGATGGCCACGGGCGTGACAACCGCCATTATCAGTGGGCGCAAAACCCCGGTGGTCGAACGCCGGGCCAAGAATCTCGGTATCCCCCACCTATTCCAGGGGCGCGAGGACAAAATGGTCGTGCTCGACGGGCTTCTGGCGCAACTAGGCCTAAGCTATGAGCAAGTCGCCTACCTGGGCGACGACCTGCCCGACCTGCCGGTGATCCGCCGCGTGGGCCTGGGGATGGCCGTGGCCAACGCCGCCAGCTTCGTACGTGAACACGCCCATGGCATTACCCAGGCCCGCGGCGGCGAAGGCGCTGCACGGGAGTTCTGCGAGTTGATCCTGCGCGCCCAGGGCAACCTAGAAGCGGCCAACGCCGCCTACCTGTGAGCCACACATGCTGAGTAAAAACATCCGCAACATTCTGATTTTCGCGGTCATTGCGGCGATTTTCGTCGCCGTTGGCTACTGGAACATCAGCCCGGAGCGCTTTCTGGGCCGTGCTGGCACGGTCACCAACGAAAGCGCCATCGACTACTACGCCATCAATGCCCACAGTGTGCAGTTCCTGCCCGACGGCAAGCTGCAATACGAGATGACCTCCGACAAAGTCGAGCATCTCAAGGCCACAGACGTGACGCTACTGACCAAACCCGACCTACAGATGTATCGCGGCACCACCTTCCCCTGGCACATCCAGAGCGAACGCGGTGAAGTCAACCCTGGTGGCACCGAAGTAGAACTGATTGACTCGGTACGCATCGCGCGCACCGACGAGAAGAACCGTACGACCCTGATAACCAGCAGTCGTATGACCGTATTCCCCCAGAAGCAATATGCGCAGACCGAGCAAGCCGTTAGAATCGACGGCGCTGGCGGCGTATCGACTGGCAATGGAATGAAAGCGTACTTGAAAGAAAGCAGGATACACCTGCTATCGAACGTAAGAGGACAGTATGAGTCTCGTTAAAACCCTCCCTATTTTGCTCAGCCTGAGCGCAGCACTGGGAAGCGTGAGCGCCTGGGCTCTGCCGAACGATAGCCAGCAACCGATCCGCATCCAGGCCGACGACGCCCAACTCGATGACAAGCAAGGCATTGCCACCTACCGGGGCGACGTCATCATCACCCAGGGTTCAATGAAGATCACCGGCAACACCGTGACCATCACCCGGGCCGGCTCGGGCGATATCGACGTCGTCACCGCCGTGGGCAACCTGGCCTACTTCGAGCAGTTGCAGAAACAGACCGATCCCAAACCGGTCCAGGCCTACGCCGTAACCATCCAATACCATGCGCCGCAGAACCGCATCGTGCTGATCGACCGCGCTAAGGTCATCAATGACGGCAACACCACCGAAGGCGAGAAAATCGTCTACGACACCGTCAAACAGATCGCCAACGCCGGCCGCGCCAACGGCTCCTCTGTCACCGCGCCACGTCCGCGGATCGACATGGTGATCCAGCCCAAGAAGAAAACCGACGAGAAAAAGGCCCCTTAATGGCAACTCTGAAAGCTCAGCATCTGGCCAAGAGCTACAAGAGCCGCCAGGTAGTGCGTGACGTCAGCCTGTCCATCGACAGCGGCCAGATCGTCGGCCTGCTCGGCCCCAACGGTGCCGGCAAGACCACCTGCTTCTATATGATCGTGGGTCTGGTGCAGGCCGACCAGGGCCGCATCCTGATCGATGACCTGGATGTCAGCCACCAACCCATGCATGGCCGCGCCAAGGCCGGTATCGGCTATCTGCCGCAAGAAGCGTCGATCTTCCGCAAACTGTCGGTAGCCGACAACATCATGGCCATCCTCGAAACCCGTAAGGAGCTCGACAAGGCTGGCCGGCGCAAAGAGCTCGAAAGCCTACTGCAGGAGTTCCACATCAGCCACATCCGCGACAACCTGGGCATGAGCCTTTCCGGTGGCGAGCGTCGCCGCGTGGAAATTGCCCGAGCCCTGGCCACAGCACCAAAATTCATCTTGCTCGACGAACCTTTCGCCGGCGTGGACCCGATCTCGGTGGGCGATATCAAACAGATCATCCATCACCTCAAGGCCAAGGGCATCGGTGTGCTTATCACCGACCACAATGTGCGCGAGACTCTGGATATCTGCGAAACCGCCTACATCGTCAACGACGGCCAGCTGATCGCCGAAGGCGACTCTGCCACCATCCTTGCCAACGAGTTGGTCAAGGAAGTGTACCTGGGCCATGAGTTCCGCCTGTAAGCGTGGAGTTTGGCTTTTCGCCAGGGCGGCCAGCAGTGAACTCTGAAAAGTTTATTATTGCGGCGCCCTAGGCAAGCACTCCAGTTTCAGGCATATAATTTGCTTAAGTTTGGCGCTCCGGCGCCCTGTAGTGGATGGCGCATGTGCGCCGGCAAATAAGGTGTTAAGCCCCTGCCATGAAACCATCGCTAGTCTTGAGAATGGGCCAGCAGCTGACGATGACACCGCAGCTGCAACAGGCCATCCGCCTGCTCCAATTGTCGACCCTGGACCTGCAACAGGAAATCCAGGAGGCTCTGGAATCCAATCCGATGCTCGAACGCCAGGAAGAAGGCGACGACTTCGACAACGTCGATCCACTGGCCGACAACGTCGAACAGAAACCCAATGCCGACGTTCAGGAACCTTCCTACCAGGAAACCGCCCCGACGGTGGACAACCTTGAGGATGGCGAGTGGGGCGAGCGCATTCCCAATGAACTGCCCGTCGACACCGCCTGGGAAGACATCTACCAGACCAGCGCCAGCAGCCTGCCGAGTAACGATGACGACGAGTGGGACTTCACCACACGCACATCGGCCGGTGAAAGCCTGCAAAGCCATCTGCTGTGGCAATTGAACCTGGCCCCGATGTCCGACACCGATCGCCTGATCGGCGTGACCCTGATCGACTGCATCAACAACCAGGGCTACCTGGACGAATCCCTCGAGGAAATCCTCGAAGCCTTCGACCCGGAACTGGACATCGAACTCGATGAGATCGAAGCCGTACTGCACCGCATCCAGCAGTTCGAGCCGGCCGGAATCGGCGCACGCAACCTGGGCGAATGCCTGCTGCTACAACTGCGCCAACTCCCCGCCAAGACCCCTTGGCTGACCGAGGCCAAGCGTCTGGTCAGCGACTTCATCGACCTACTCGGCAGCCGCGACTACAGCCAGCTGATGCGCCGCATGAAGATCAAGGAAGATGAACTGCGCCAGGTCATCGAACTGGTGCAGAGCCTCAACCCGCGCCCAGGTTCGCAGATCGAGTCCAGCGAGGCCGAATACGTCATCCCCGACGTCATCGTGCGCAAGGATAACGACCGCTGGCTGGTCGAACTCAACCAGGAGTCGGTACCGCGTCTAAGGGTCAACCCGCAATACGCCGGTTTCGTGCGCCGCGCCGACACCAGCGCCGACAACACCTTCATGCGCAACCAATTGCAGGAAGCGCGCTGGTTTATCAAGAGCCTGCAGAGCCGCAACGAAACCCTGATGAAGGTTGCTACCCAAATCGTCGAGCATCAGCGCGGCTTTCTCGAGTACGGCGACGAGGCGATGAAACCCCTGGTTCTGCACGACATCGCCGAAGCGGTGGGCATGCACGAGTCGACCATTTCCCGGGTAACCACCCAGAAATTCATGCACACGCCCCGCGGCATCTACGAACTGAAATATTTTTTCTCCAGCCATGTCAGCACCTCCGAAGGCGGCGAATGCTCGTCCACGGCGATCCGCGCGATCATCAAAAAACTGGTTGCCGCGGAAAATCAGAAAAAGCCGTTGAGTGATAGCAAGATCGCTGGTTTACTGGAGGCACAAGGCATTCAGGTAGCCCGCCGCACCGTCGCCAAGTACCGCGAATCCCTTGGGATTGCGCCTTCAAGCGAACGCAAGCGGCTGATGTAACGGGTTACGCCACAGCGTTCCAGGGTGTGCTTGACGTCTCGCCCAAAAGCAGGTCTTCGAGCACAACCTAAGTGGCAGGCAAACCGGCCTGCCGCCTTATGCACTGGCAACGAAGGAGAAGCTGTATGCAAGTCAACATCAGTGGACACCAACTGGAAGTGACCGAACCTCTGCGGGCCTATATCGGCGAAAAACTCGACCGACTCGAAAGGCACTTCGACAAGATCACCAATGTGCAGGTGACGATGAATGTCGAAAAACTGAAGCAGAAAATCGAAGCCACCCTGCACATTCACGGAGGGGAGGTCGTTGCCAATGCCGAACATGACGATATGTACGCTGCCATCGACCTGCTCACCGACAAGCTTGACCGCCAACTCAAAAAGCATAAGGAAAAGACCCAAAGCCTCCTCCAGGGCGCGACCGGTCGTTAACACTCCCCACCCATGATCCGACTTGAAAATATCCTGACCCCCGGCCGTTCCCTCGCGAACGTGCCGGGCGGCAGTAAAAAGCGCGCACTCGAAAAAATTGCCAACCTGATCGCGGATCAAGTTCCCGATCTGGAAATGCAGGATGTTTTCGAGAGCCTGATTGCCCGTGAGAAGCTTGGCTCTACCGGCTTCGGCAACGGCATCGCCATTCCCCATTGCCGTCTCAAGGGTTGTGAGTCGCCCATCAGCGCCTTGATCCACTTGGACGCCCCCATCGATTTCGACGCCATCGACGGTGCACCGGTCGACCTGCTGTTTGTCCTGCTGGTCCCGGAAGCGGCCACCGATGCCCACCTGGAGCTGCTACGCCAGATCGCCAGCATGCTGGACCGCGAAGACGTGCGCAAAAAACTGCGCAGCGCCCAGAGCAGCGAAGCCTTGTACCAGGTCGTCCTGGACGAGCAGAACGGCCAATAGCATGCGCCTGATAATCGTCAGCGGCCGCTCCGGCTCCGGTAAAAGTACCGCCCTCGATGTCCTGGAGGACAACGGCTACTACTGCATCGACAACCTCCCGGCAGGCCTGCTGCCGGAACTGGCCGAACGGGCCCTGATCCACACGGAACTGGCTCAACCGCTGGTCGCGGTGTCCATCGACGCCCGTAACCTGCCCAGCCACCTGTCGCGTTTCCCGGAGTTGCTGGAGGAAGTCAAGAGCCGGCACATCCAGTGCGAAGTGCTGTACCTAGACGCCGACGAAGAAACCCTCATCAAGCGCTTCTCGGAAACCCGACGCCGGCACCCACTGACCAGCGCCAACCGCTCCCTGCCCGAAGCCATCAGCGATGAGACTAACCTGCTGGGGCCGATTGCCGATCTGGCCGACCTGAAGATCAACACCACCAGCCTGAACCTCTATCAACTGCGTGACACCATCAAGCTGCGCCTGCTGAACCAGCCCGAACCGGGCACAGCCTTCCTAGTGGAGTCCTTCGGGTTCAAACGCGGCATGCCGGTGGATGCAGACCTGGTGTTCGACGTGCGTTGCCTGCCCAACCCCTACTGGAAGCCCGAACTGCGCGCCCAGTCAGGCCTGGACCAACCCGTTGCCGATTACCTGGCCGCCCAGCCGGATGTGGAGGAGATGTTCCAGGACATCTCTTCCTACCTGCTCAAGTGGCTGCCCCGCTTTGCCGCCAGCAGCCGCGCCTATGTCACGATCGCCATTGGCTGTACGGGCGGACATCACCGCTCTGTCTACCTGACCGAACGCCTGGGCCGGGTCCTGCAGCAGTCCCTGAAGAATGTCCAGGTCCGCCACCGCGACCTCAGTTGAAAGGATCTACATCGCGATGCCCGCTCTGGAAATTGAAATCATCAACAAGCTGGGCCTGCATGCCCGGGCATCCGCCAAGTTCGTCGGCGTTGCCGGCCAGTTTCCTTGCCAGGTAAGAGCTGGGCGCACCCCCGAGAGCATGGTCGATGGCAAAAGCATCATGGCCATGATGATGCTGGCAGCCGGCAAAGGCACCAAGATCCACCTGAAGACCGAGGGCGAGCAAGAACAGGAAGCCCTCGAAGCGCTGAAAAAACTCATCAATAACTATTTTGATGAAGGCGAGTAAGCGGCCGCTATCTCGCCGAGCCCGCGGCGCCTACACAGGCGTGTAGGCCACCGACAACAAACGCTCAAGCCAACGCAGTATCCATCACCATCATCAGGCAAAAGCCGATGCACAGCCCCAGGCTGGCCAGCTTGTCGTGCCCATTGCGGCGGGACTCCGGGATCACTTCATGAGTCACCACCAGCAGCATCGCCCCCGCCGCCAGAGCCAGGCCCAACGGCAGCAACAGCTCGGCCAGGCTCACCAGCCACGCGCACAAAAGTGCGAACACCGGCTCCACCAACCCTGACGCCGCGCCGATCAAGAACGCCTTGCCCCGCGACATCCCAGCCCCGGCCAACACCAGCGCTATCACCAGCCCCTCGGGCACGTCTTGCAAGGCAATGCCCATAGCCAGGCTATCGGCATCGGCCATGCCGCCGCCGGCAGACACCCCAACCGCCATGCCTTCGGGAATGTTGTGGGCGATGATCGCAAACACAAACAGCCAGATGCGCGGGGCGATCACCGGGTGCTCAGCAGTGCCCACCAGCATGTCGGGGCTGACCCCGGAGACCTTGCGGTCCACCAGAAACAAACCGAATGCGCCGAGCATGATGCCGAAACTCACCAAACCGCTCGCGGCCCAGGGCGACAACCCGAGGCTCTCTGCGGCGGCGATCCCCGGAACGACCAGGGAAAACGCCGTGGCCGCCAGCATCACACCTGCGCCGAAGCCCAGCAGGGTATCGCTGACCGCTTGCGGCATCCGCCGAATGACCAACACCGGAACGGCGCCCAACGCCGTGCCCGAGGCGCAGATCGCCCCGCCTTGCAATGCGCGCAGCAAACGTGGCTCAAGGTTGAGCCATTCCAAACCTTGAGCTACCAGCAACGTCATACCCGCTAACAGCAACAGCGAGCCCAAGGCGAAACGAAACATCCGCCCGCTGCTGCTCGCCAGTGTTTCAGTGCCCATAATCGGCCTTAGGTCGTTTTGTAGTGGAGAGCTTAGACCAGCGCAGCCTCGTACCGCTGGGCAACTTCGGGCCAATTAATCACGTTGTAGAACGCATTGATGTATTCCGGGCGACGGTTCTGGTAGCGCAGGTAATAGGCGTGCTCCCACACGTCCAGCCCCAGGATCGGCGTGTTGCCGCTCATCAGTGGGCTGTCCTGGTTACCGCTGCTCTCCACCACCAGTTTTTTTTGTGGCGTTACGCTCAGCCAGGCCCAGCCGCTGCCGAAGCGGGTCAACGCAGCTTTGGTGAAGGCGTCCTTGAAGGCCTCGAAACCACCCAGGTGTTCGTCGATGGCCGCGCCCAACGCGTCGCCTGGCGCGCCGCCGCCCTTGGGAGTCATGACCGCCCAGAACAACGAGTGGTTGGCATGCCCGCCACCCTGGTTGATGACGGCGGCGCGCAGTTTTTCCGGTAGTTGCTGGACACTGGCCACCAGTTTTTCCACCGACCAATCCGCCCATTCGGTGCCTTCGACGGCGGCGTTGAGGTTGTTGATGTAGGTCTGGTGGTGCTTGGTGTAGTGGATTTCCATGGTCTGCGCATCGATGTGCGGTTCCAGGGCATCGTAGGCGTAAGGCAAGGCAGGCAAGGTAAAAGGCATTCAATGTGCTCCGTAATGTGGGCCATTCGGGGGCGAGGCATCCTGTGCCCCAGGTGTCACACCGCTGTGCAGCAGGCGATGGGTGCGCGGGTATTCACCATGGTCGCTGATGAAATTGAGCAGTTCGACGTAGGTTTTGCTGCTTTGGCGCAGCGCGGCTTCGCGCAGGGCCAGGCTCAGGCGTGCGTCCTGGATGGTTTGCAGCAGCCGCTGATGGATCGCGCACAGGTACTCCGCGCTTTCCTCCGGCTGATTGAGGCGCAGGTGCAGGTCGGCCAGGTTGTGATGGGAAATCACACAGGCCGCCACCGCTTCGTCCGCGTCGGCCCAGCGCTCGAACAGCACCTGGGCCAAGGCCAGCGCCTGCAGGTAATGCTCGCGGGCGTCCACCAGTTCGCCCTGCATAAAACAGCGGTTGGCCCTTTCGATCGTGCGTTTCCAGTGTTCCATGGTGAGCCTCCAAAACCGGGTCGGTGACTAGACCCCGCCTGCCGTGAGCTTTTCTGGATTGAGCAACACTTCCAGTTGGCTACGCGGCAGGTCGGTGTGTTCAAGGGCCACGTCTATGACCGGGCGCCCTTGCTGATAGGCCTGCTTGGCGATTTCGGCAGCCTTCTGGTAGCCAATGATCGGGTTCAGCGCAGTCACCAGGATCGGGTTGCGCGACAGCGCTTCGCTGAGCTTGGCCTCGTTGACCTTGAAACTGGCGATGGCCTTGTCGGCCAGCAAACGGCTGGAATTGGCCAGCAACTCAATGCTGCTCAGCAGGTTGTGGGCAATGATCGGCAGCATCACGTTGAGTTCAAAGTTGCCGGACTGGCCCGCCACCGTAATCACGCTGTCGTTGCCGATCACCTGGGCCGCAACCATCGCGGTGGCTTCCGGGATCACCGGGTTGACCTTGCCCGGCATGATCGAGGAGCCCGGCTGCAACGCTTGTAGCTCGATTTCACCGAGGCCGGCCAGGGGGCCGGAGTTCATCCAGCGCAGGTCATTGGCGATTTTCATCAAGGACACTGCGGTGGTCTTGAGCTGGCCCGAAACGGCGACCGCTGTGTCCTGGGAACCGATCAAAGCAAACAGATCCTTACCCGGCGTGAACGGTACGTGGGTCAAGGCGCTGAGTTGCTCGCTGAAGCGCACCGCGAACTGCGGGTGGGCGTTGATTCCGGTGCCCACGGCGGTGCCGCCCTGAGCCAGGGATTGCAGGCTCGGCAGCAGGTTCTGCAAGTGCTCGAGGTTGGTCTTGAGCTGTTGCGCCCAGCCATTGAGCACCTGGCTCATGCGCACCGGCATGGCGTCCATCAGGTGGGTGCGGCCGGTCTTGATAAAGGGGTGGACCTCTTGCGCCTTGCGCTCGATCACTTGCACCAGGTGAGCGAGTGCCGGCAGCAGGTGTTCGTGCAGGGCCAACGCGGCGCTGACGTGGATGGTGGTGGGAATGATGTCATTGCTGCTCTGGCCGCAATTGACGTGGTCGTTAGGGTTCACCAGCTCGCCCAGCAAACGGCTGGCCAGGGTGGCGATCACTTCGTTGGCGTTCATGTTGGAGCTGGTGCCGGAGCCGGTCTGGAAGATATCCACCGGAAAATGCTGCATGAAGTCGCCTTCGAGCAGGCCTTGCGCGGCATCGACGATGGCCTTGCCCTGGGCCGGGGTGATTTGCTCCAGCGCGATGTTGGCGCGGGCGGCGGCAGCCTTGGCCAGGATCAGCGCGCGAATGAACTGGGCCGGCATGCGTTGCCCGCTGATGGGAAAGTTATCTACCGCGCGTTGGGTCTGCGCGCCGTACAGGGCCTCTACCGGGACGTTCAGTTCGCCCATGCTGTCGCGTTCAATACGAGTCATCGGAAAATCCTTGGACCAATTCGATAAGGGGAATGGAGGGCTGCAACTGGCAGGTCGCCAGTTGCCAGGTGTAGCTTTGCCAGCGCTTGAGGCGGCAGGTGCACAGGGCAAGGCGTTCGAGGTCGCGCAACGGGCGCCAGGCCTGGTCCAGGCACAGCGTGCGCCAATGCCAGGGCAATGCGGTGTCGGCAGCCGTATCGAGCAGCAGGCGGAATGAGGTTTGGGCGATGGTCCAGGGCGATGCGGCAGTGCAACAGCCCAGGTAGCGGCCTTCGGCCAGGTAATGTTCGATCAGCCGCGGCTCATCGGGATCCATCGCGCAACGAATCTGGCGACTCATCCAGCGCCAGCTTTCGAGGTAGGGCTGCTCGTGCAAGGCAGAACTCATAATCCGGGCTCATTCGGTAATGAGATTTATTATTATATGATAATGATAACCAGCACAAGTCTGAATCATCCCCACGCGCACCACGCGATCGAAGGTGGGCCGCTTAAGTACCGAAGTCCAAGAGCTTCGGAAAAAGTACGGCAGGCAGGGAAAAGTCGACGCAAGACTTCAAAACAACGTAGGAAAATATCAACTTATATAAACGCTGCAATACATTTATATGCCCTCTCAAAAAAAAACGAATCTATTATCTCAGGCGAACACCCATATTTTTCCCATGAAGGATCTTGAGAAAACATGACAAACATCGAACTTAATGTATTTATTGAAACCGAACTGAACTTGCTTGCCCGACGAATTATCGACAAAAAAAACGTCAGTGATGAAATTGCCCACGCGAAGATTGGATTCTATCTTTCCCTGCGCAGAGTCCTGAACTCAAAGGAAACCCCTGCTGATATAGGCTTTCTCGACGCCATTAACGACACGCTGCAGGCCTTGGGTATCATCGAAAAAAACAGGACATTCCTTGCCAACACCAAAGAATGAATTAAGTAATAGTGATTACTTGCCCAATACTACCCGCACCATTTAAATAACAAATATACACAACGCGGATTCGCGCCTAAGGAAACTCTGAAGAAGACTTCCTGATTTTGGCAAAATCCCCGGACTCCACTCACCGAGTTTTCCGATGAAGCAGATGACCTTCGCCGATGCCGAGTACGCCGACAAGCGCAAGCAGACCCGCA